>DBFAHJ010000001.1:0-6465 GCA_048227095.1 Collinsella aerofaciens
TCAAAGCGATCGAGGACATAGCGCGCATCGCCACGGATACCGCCCTCGTTGGAGCCAAGGAAGACACGGTCACCGTCAACGACGGTCACGCGAGCCGCTCCGTTCTCGCCAATCATCTGCTCGCACTTGTCAAGCTCGATACCCTCATCCTCGAGGCTTGCAATGACATGCTCAGCAGCGGCGTCATTGCCAAAAATGCCCATGTATGCAGAGCGTGCGGCACCGCATTTCTTGGCATAAACGGCGAAGTTCACCGCGTTGCCGCCAGGATACATGGTGTGGATATGCTCGTAGCGATCGACGACGTTGTCGCCAAATCCGAGCGCGTTAACGTTAAATGCCATGGCCTTTGTCCCTTCTAGTACTCGACAACACCCATATAGCGGCGGAAATCGGGATCGTGATCAAACACCTTGCCGCGTGCGGCACGCAGCTCGCAGTTCATGGCGTAGAACAGCACCGGGTCCAGATAGGCACGGACGCTCGCCGGCACGGCTTCCATACCGTACTCCTTGGCATCGAGCACCATCAGCGTATCGGTATGCGTCTTAAGGAACGCCAGGGCGCGCTCGTCCATAGCACGGCACTCACTGGAGCCCATCTGCAGGAAGTAAAAAACGCCATCCTGAGTAGCCTCGAAGGGGCCGTGGAAGTACTCGGCAGAGTGGATGTAGCTGCAGTGCTGCCATTGCATCTCCATAAGAGAGCAGATGGCGAAACCGTAGGTCTGGCTAAAGTTGGGACCGCTGCCCAGAATATAGAAGAACTCGTGCTCCTGGCAAAGTTTGGCAAAGCGATCGCCCAGCTCGGCATTTACTTTCTCGCGTGCCGGGGGAAGAATCTTATCCATCTCGGCAATACCGGCATACATATCGGCAAGATCGGCGTAGCCCTCCTGCTGATCGAGCAGCTCTGCCGCAAGCGACAGCGAAATACCAGCGGGGACCTCGGCCTGTGGCACGCCCTCGCCCCACGGGTAGACCCACGTGGTCCATTTGCCGGAGTCAATCTTGGATCCAGCGTTGTCGGTCTGGGCGATCACCGTGGCGCCGGCGGCAAGGGCAATCTCGCAGCCCTCGACGACCTCGGGGGTGTTGCCACTGTGGCTGCAAGCAATGACCAGGGACTTCTCACCCAGACGACGCGGACGCATAATGTCGAATTCACGCGCGGTATAGATATACGAAGTGAAGGTGGTTGCCTCGCGCTGCAGAAGCTCATGAGCCGGGATCAAATCGATCATGGAGCCACCGCAAGCAATCCAGTAGACGCTGTCGAACTTGCCCTTCTCGGCAATTGCCTCTTTGATCAGATCGTGTGCGTTCATATCCAGTTCCTTTCTTGTTTGGGCCGCAATCAATGACGTTGGTTGCGTGGCCGATAGTTGTTTTAGTCAATCAGATATTTCTCGAATGCGGCCATGTTCTTGGCATCAGCCGCCGCCGGGTCATCGTAGTAACGGCCGTCCGTAATTTCCTGGCCCAGCATGCCGTCGAAACCATGGACGTTGAGTGTGGCAACGAAGGCGTCCATATCGTGCTTGCCATCGCCCCACACCAGATGGCCATACGGGTCACCGTCGATAAAGTGCATCTCGTGAATTGCCCCATCACCAAAGGTGGCAAACCAGTCCTCGAGCGTCTCGCCAGCAACGCCCATCGCGGTTGTATCAACCATGGGCTGTAAATACGGGCTCGCGACCTCGTCAATCATGCGCTTCGCATCGGAAACCGTCGTCACAAGGTTGCTCTCCTCGGGACGCAGGCTTTCCATCGTAAGCACCAGACCGTGCTCGCCGGCATACTCCGCCAGAATGGACAAGTGCTCGCGGCTGCGCTTCCAGGCTTCCTCGCGGTCCTCGTCCCAGTCGCCCCAGCCCGAGTTGACGGACATACGGTCGCACCCAAGTACCTCGGCAAGCTCAATGCCGTGCTTAAAGTACGCCAGGCTGCGCTGTTCATGCAGCGGCTTGCGTGCGCAGTACTGCCAAGGATAGACAACATTCTCGGGGCACAGAGTACAATACCTAAGCCCACGGTCTGCAGCCTTTTTCGCCAGGACCTCAGCCTCAAAGTAGCCCGTATGGTCGAGCGTCACATGCGGCTCTGCGCACCACAGCTCAATGGACTCAAAGCCCAAACGCTGCTGCACATCAAGGAAGTAATCGAGCGACCACATGATGTAGTGGATATTCATGCCCGCAATCTGTTCGCGGCGCAGCGTCGGCTTGGATTCAGACATCTTATGCCTCCTTATTTCGATCGAACACGATTTGTCCGTCCGACATCGTCATATCAACCGCAAGATCGCGTGCGTCGCGATAATCGAGGTCAAACACATCCCGATCGAGCACGCAGATATCGGCAAGCTTGCCGACCTCGAGCGTACCCAGCTCATCTTCGCGCATCAGATCGTACGCGCCCCCGGCAGTCCAAGCGCGCAAGAGCTCGACAAGCGTCAGCGTGTTGACCTCATTCACGGGCAGTCCGTCGGCGAAGAATCCGCCGCACGCGCTGTAGATTGACTCGCCCAGGCTCGGAATCAACAGCGGCAAATCCGTTCCACAGCACACCGTGCATCCGGAATCTTCCATGCCGCGGCGATTCCAGCTGTGCAAAAGTCGCGTCTCGCCAATTTGTCGACGCATCATCGACAGGCAATCCTCGCGCCGGTCCAGCGTCAGAATCTGCGGATAGACCTCGCAAATTCCACCTAACTTGCCAAACTCGACAAGATCGGTCGGGTCAGAGTTCTCGAGATCGGTAATCGCATGGCGGCGAAGCATCCGTCCATGCTCGTCTCGAGGCAGCGAGGCATAGAGCGCCACGGTGCGACGAACGGCGCCATCACCCTGGCAATGCAAGGAATATCGGAAGCCGTCAGCATCAATTGCACGCAGCTCGCTTTCAATCAGATCCCACTCTGGCTCCTCGACGACCGTCTTGCCGGCAGCGCCCGCATCGGCCGTATCCTCATAGGGGTCAATCATCTCGGCAAGCCCCGCCCATACGCCGCGATCGGTCATACGGTTGAAGCCAGAAAAACGAACGAACGGTCCCCGGAAGCGCTCTCGTGCCTCGCGAGCATATGCCAGATTTGCACCAGCGCCCACCGGCTGCGACATCATAGAGACGCGAACCGTCAGCTCGCCAGATTCCTCACGGCGAGCCATTTCGTCGGCAAAGCCGTAGTAGTCATCAAACGCCATCTCCTTGATGGCGGTAACGCCGCGCTCGTTAAGCATGCTCATGTAGTCCGAATACCCCGCGCGCACCTCGGGCAACGCGAGGAAATCGCTCATCATGCGCCAGATCTTCTCGGCATAGCACGCCTGCGGTGTAAAACCGTATCGCGCACTGGCGGCAGCATTGAGAACGCAGGTCTCCGCGCCCGGTGTAAAGCAGACGACAGGGATATCACCAAAAAACTCGTCAAACACAGCTGCTGTATTTGCGTTCTCGGCATCCGATGCCAACGTTTCGGGTAGGTTGTGGCCAAAAGCCGCCGCGCAATCCGGATGACCTTCTTTCCATGCACGCAAGAGCGACACGGCCTCTTTGGCATCAGCGATGCCGGACAGATCAGACCCCAACGTTCGCAGCGCCCAACCTGTATAGAAGGTATGCACATCGATCAGGCCAGGCATGACAGTGCGGTCGCCCAGGTCAACTACCTCGTCCGCCTGGGTCAAATACGAAGCTACCTCACACTTGGTGCCAACAGCCTCAATTCGATTGCCACGGACCGCTACGAAACCTTCAAACGGCAGGTCCCCCGTACCGGTAAAGACGCTCTTAGACGTCAGGACCGTCAAACGATCGGACATCACAACCACCTACACCGGAAGCATGCCGGAGATTGCCGTTACGATCAGGCCAAAGACGACCATGAAAATGAAGAACTTCCAAATGGTCTTCCACCATTGGCCAAACGAAATCCTAGCCACGGCAAGGCCGGCAACCGTCATGCCCGCCACGGGGCTGATGGTGTTGATGGTCTGGTTGGCAAACTGGAGCGCGGTGACGGCCGCCTCGGGATTGAGGCCCATGAGCTCGGTCAGGGGGCCCATAACGGGCATGGTGAGCGCCGCCAGGCCAGAACTCGAGGGAACCAGCAAAGAGAGCAGGCCAAGGACGATATACATAAACGTGGTGTAGACGGCGGCGGGTGCACCGGCAAGCGCAGTAGCGAGCGCCTGGAGGATGGTGTCGATGATCATGCCGCCCTCGGCGATGACCAGAATACCGCGAGCGATACCGATAACGATGGCAGCGTACGCAAAGTCGGCAAGACCCTTAACGAACTCCTCTGCGATCGTCTGCTGGTCAAGACCGCCCAGGATACCGGCAAGCAAGCCCATGCCAAGGAACACGGCGGAAATCTCATTCATGTACCAGCCCTGGGTAACAAGACCCCAGACGATAATGCCCATACCGCAAGCAAAATCGATAAGCACGAGCTTCTGACGGATAGTGAACTCTTCCTCGATGGAGGCATCGGTCACGGAAAACTCAATACGCTTGAGCTTATCGTCCTCGTACACAATGGACGACTCGGGATTTTTCTTGACGCGCATGGCGTAGCGCATGGCCCATGCGATACCGACGGCAGTGAAGATGACCCAAGAAACGGCACGCAGCCACAGTTGCGGATTACCCTCGATGCCAATGATGCCTTGGGCGATCAAAACATTAAACGGGTCGATGGTCGAAGCACAATATCCCAAGTTAGGACCAAGGAAGCAGATGATAAATGCCGTCATCGAGTCATAACCGATACCCATCATGATGGGAATGAAGATGGCATAGAACGGTAGGGCTTCCTCAGACATACCAAACGTAGTGCCGCAAATGGACAGCAGCGTCATCGTGATGGGAATGATGAGGATGTCCTTGTTCTTGAGCTTTTTAATCACACGGCTCATGCCGGCATTCAAAGCGTTGGTCTTGGTGATGATTGCGAACGATCCGCCAATCAATAAGACGAACGCAACGACGTCGGCAGCCTCCTGGATACCCTTGGTGGGCGCTTGCAGGACCGCGAAGATATCCTGACCCAGATTGATGGTCTCGCCGGTCTCGGAATCGGTGTAGTTCTTATCGACCTGTTCATAGGTTCCAGCAACGGCGACTTCACGCTCGCCCGCCGCTGTCGAAATCGTCTTGCGCTGATACTGACCAGAGGGAACGATCCAAGTCAGGACCGCAAAGACAACGATCAGCAAGAACATGATCGTATAGACATGCGGCAATTTGAACTTAAAACGTCTGTTTGTCTTCTTCGCCTTCGTATCTGACATAGATACCTCCAAAGAACTCGAGACTGCATCGCATCTCGCTTCAACGCTTGCACAAGGCAAACGTTCTATGACGTCCCATAGATTACCAGCAGCTTTTCCCGTCATCAAGATAATTTCAAACTGATTGCCGCAACGCGGTTGAACGGTTGCGTTCGCACCGTGAACGGTATGGAAACGCCCGGTGAGATGATCCACCGGGCGCTTCCATTCGCAATGTCCTAGATGTCAAAAACGTAGCGAGAGCCAACAATCCGCTGACGACCGATGATAAACGGCCGCCGTTGCTCATCGAAAAAGAAGGCTTCCATATAAAACAAGGGTTCGCCAACGGGAACCGCCAGCAACCGAGCGACCTCGGGCGATGCGCACGCGATCTCGAGCGTGCACGGGTCGGTAAACGCGGGCATGCGGCCCGTCTGGTTGCGCACGAACTCAAAAATGGATTGGTTAGATAGAGGTGCCGTTGATAGATAGGCGTTGTCCTCGTAAACGTATATGTTGTTCTCGAGCATGACGGGGACGCCATCGGCAGTACGCACACGCTCGACGCAAATCAAGTCAGTTCCAACGGGAACACCAAAGAACTGTGCTTCGGTGGAATCCGCCGGCAGTATCTTTCTCGAAATGACACGCGCCCCCGGTTCCATTCCGTTAACGCAGCATGCGTCCGAAAAACTCTGGACGTCATCCTTCTGGCGAATCTTACGCTTGAGCTTGGGGGCATTGACAAACGTACCTTTCCCCTGTCGCTTCGTTAGATAGCCCTGCTGGACGAGCTCCTCAATAGCGCGTCGCACGGTAACGCGGCCAACTTTATAGCTCTCAGCCAATTCGAATTCGTTGGGTATCCGCGCGCCTGCCTTGTAGGCGCCGGAGTTGATTTCGTTTTTAATGATATCGATAACCTGTTGGTACAGCGGTATCGCTGCTTTACCGTCAGTTAGCCCTTCAGTCGGTGGCATATACCCTCTCCCAGCACAATTAAGTCAAAAGCGAGCTCAAGGGCATTCAACAAGCCCTTAAGCCCGCATTAGCTTAAAGTATGCTAGGTGTCGCACCAAAATGTTGGCTATTTACTCATCAGACCCGAAAAACGCGCAACTACCGCGCTCCTAAGAAAGCGTGAGCAGCTCCGGCAGCTGGTCGATAATCTTGTCCGCGGCATC
>DBFAHJ010000002.1:0-4337 GCA_048227095.1 Collinsella aerofaciens
TTGTCACGTAGAGCCATCATCACGCCGTTTGCCATGCAGTCGTTAGCAGCGAGGACCGCCGTGCAATCGGGTTTATCGGCAAGCACAAGGCCCGCGGCATAGCCACTATCCGCATTCCAATCGCCTTGCAGAGGCTCGGGCGGCTCAATGCCACGCGCCTCGAGTGCCGCACGCCAACCTTTCATACGACACTGGCTCGACAGCGCCTCTTTCTTACCAGAGACGAAGTATACGTTCTTGTGCCCACGATTTAAGAAGTACTCGCACGCCATGCGCGCACCACCCTCTTGATCGTCACTAACGGTAGAGCAGGCAGGATGCTCCATCGGCGTGATAATCACCGTCTTGAGGTCTTTCGGTGCCTCAAAGGTATCAAAGTCATCGACCATCTGGCGCAGGTTGAAAATCATGCCGTCGACGGGAAGCTGCGACATCCTACGCGCCGCTTCGGCAAGGGTCATCTTCTCCCCCGCCCGCTTTTTGATCATCGTGAGAGCAAAGCCTCGCTCTTCGGCGGCATCGGCGATACCGTCAATCATGTCCACGGCGCCGCCCGACAAGTGAAACAGCACGACGCCGATGCACCCGTAACGGCCCAACTTGAGTGAACGCGCGGCAAAATTCGCCCGGAACCCAAGCGCCTCCATGGCCGCATGGACCTTATCGCGTGTCGACTCTCGTACGCTATCGGGCTCGTTGATCACACGCGAAACCGTCTTGAGAGAAACACCCGCGGCAATCGCCACATCGTTCATTGAGACATTTTTCTTGTCCATCGTTGCCACTACTTCTCCAGTCGGTTTTGCATCGCTTGTTTTTTTGCGTTCTAGCATACACTACCTGCCCGACTGACAAATCAGCCGTTTATCGGACAATATCGACCGTTCACCCGTAAATCCTTGTTGCTCTTCCAAAAATGTCTTACGTTGTCATTAACGAAATGACAACGTTGTCATTTCGCAATGCCTTCCTTAAGTAGGAAGGTTTCCGGGCAGTCCTGACCATCCATCGACGACCAGTTCCATCCACATGCATCGCGCATCAAGTAGCAAAGGAGCTCTATGGACGCCATCGTAAAGATGCTCGAGAAGCATCAACCGTTCTTTGAGAAGATCTCGAGGAACGTCTACCTCCAGGCCATCAAGGACGGATTCCTTGGGTGCATGCCCATCGTCCTTACCTCTTCGATCTTTCTGTTGATTGCCACCCTTCCTGGCGTAGTTGGCATCACGCTGCCCCAGCCGCTCATCGACTGGTGCAATAAGCTGTACAACTTCACCATGGGCGTCATGGGCATCATGGTTGCCGGCACCACCGCCAAGAACTTCACGGCTTCCATGAACCGTCGCATGCCCGCCGGCAAGGTGCTCAACGACGGCTCCACCATGGTGGCCGCCCAGTGCAGCATGCTGCTGCTTGCTGTTACGCAGTTCACCACCAAGTTCAACGGCTCCGAGCTTTCGGTCTTCGATTGCACTAGCATGGGTACGCGCGGTCTGTTCTCGGCCTATATCGCCGCATTCATTACCGTGTGGGTTTATAAGTTCTGCGTCTCGCGCGATCTGACCATTAAGCTGCCCAAGGAGGTTCCGGGCGCCATCGCTCAGAACTTCCGCGACATCATCCCCTTCGGTGGCGCTGTCATCATCTGCGGCATCATCGATGTCGTCGTGCGCAACCTCATGGGCGTTCCGTTCTCCGAGCTGCTCATCAAGCTGCTCTCCCCGCTCTTCACTGCAGCAGAAACCTATCCTGGCCTTATCCTTATCCAGGCAGCCACCGCGTTCTTCTGGTTCATCGGTGTCCACGGCCCCTCGATCGTCCAGCCGGACATCGACCCCATCCGTCTTGCCAACCAGGCCGAGAACCTGCAGGTTCTGCTGGCCGGTGGCCACCCCGCCCACTCCCTCACCTTTAACATGTCGCTCGTGGGTGAGTTCGGCGGCACCGGCGCCACCTTCATCGTGCCGCTTCTGCTGATTCTCTTTATGAAGTCCAAGCAGCTCAAAGCCGTCGGTAAGGCCTCGATTGTTCCTGTTGCCTTCGCCGTCAACGAACCGCTGCTCTTTGGCGCGCCGATGATCCTTAACCCCTACATGCTCATCCCCTTTGTTGCCGCCGGCTGCGTCAACGTGAGTGTTGCCAAGTTCTTTATCGATAACGTGGGCATGAACGGCTTCTCCTTCGTGGTGCCTTGGGCCACCCCCGCCCCCATCGGCATCTTCATCACCACGAACTTCCAGCTTATTGCCCTGGTATTTGTCGCGATCATCATCTTGCTGGACGCCATCATCTACCTGCCGTTCTTAAAGGCATACGATAAGCTGCTCTGCGACCAGGAGGCCGAGCGCGCCGCCGAGCTGGGTCTCGAGTCCGATGGTGCCGCTGCCATCGCCGCCGACGCCTCTGCGCCCGCTGTCGAGCAGGCCACCGCTTCCGTCGAGACGACCGCCGCTGCCGCCGAAAGCAAGCCTGTCGCCGATCAGCCCGAGCCTGCCGCCGACGCATCCGCTAAGAAGGATGTCGACGGCCTGAAGGTCCTCGTCCTGTGCGCCGGTGCCGGCACCTCTGCCATGCTTGCCAACGCCATCAAGGAAGGTGCCGCGCAGACCGGAGAGAACATCGCTTCCTCCGCAGGCGCCTATGGTCAGCACACTGCCATCATGGATCAGTACGACGTTATCGTGCTTGCCCCGCAGGTTCGTAGCTACTACAACGACATGAAGGCCGACACCGATCGCCTGGGCATTAAGCTGCTCGCCCCGCGCGGTAAGGAATATATCGACCTTACTCGCGACCCCGCCGGCGCCATTAAGTGGCTCCGCGAGAACCTCGACTAGTTTCCTCCCTCTGTTGGTGCCCGGATCCCCAGTTCGGGCACCTCTCCCTATTCGTATCCCACAGAAAGGATGACTCATGACCAACCCCATGCAGTTCCCCGACGGCTTTGTCTTTGGCGGCGCCACCGCTGCTTACCAGGTTGAGGGCGAGACCCGTACGCACGGCAAGGGCAAAGTGCCCTGGGACGATTTCCTGGCAGCCCAGGGTCGCTTCTCCCCCGATCCTGCAAGCGACTTCTACAACAAATATCCGGTCGATATCGATTTGTGCCAGCGCTTTGGCATTAACGGCATTCGCGTCTCCATCGCTTGGAGCCGCATCTTCCCCAGTGGCACCGGCGAGATTAACCCCGAGGGTGTCGCTTTCTATCACGAGCTTTTCGCCACCTGCAACAAAGCTGGCGTTATCCCCTATGTCACGCTCGATCACTTCGATACGCCCGAGGCCTTTTACCAGAACGGCGGCGAGGGTTTCCTGACGCGCGCGACGATCGACGCCTTCGTCGAGTACGCCAAGTTCTGCTTTGCCGAGTTCACCGAGGTCAAGCACTGGTTCACGTTTAACGAGATTCCCGCAACCGCCGAGGGCAGCTTTATCGTCGGCAACTGGCCGCACGGCGAGAAGTACCGCCTGGACAAGGCCTTCCAGCTCATGCACAACATGATGGTGGCCCACGCCAAGGCTGTCGTCGCCTTCCATGAGGGCGGCTTTGAGGGCGAGATCGGCATTGTCCAGAACCTGGAGCCCAAGTATCCCCTCGACCCCAACAACGCCGCCGACTGCGAGGCAGCTCGCATGGCCGACGTCATCAACAACCGCTGGGTACTCGACGCCACCTTCCGCGGCCACTATGCAGCCGACACCATGGAGGCTGCGACCAAGCTGGCCCATATCGCCGGCGGCGAGCTCGACGTCCGCGACGAGGACATCGCCGCGCTGACCGCCGCGCTCCCCTACAACGATTGCCTGGGCGTCAACACCTACAAGTGCCAGTTCCTGCGTGCCGCCGAGGGCGAAAACGACATCAACCACAATGGCACCGGCGACAAGGGCTCCTCGCGCTGGTTCCTCAAGGGCGTGGGCGAGTCATGCGTGCGCGAAGGCGTACCCACCACCGATTGGGACTGGATCATCTATCCCGAGGGCCTCTACGACCTGCTGCTGCGCATTAAGAACGATTACCCCAACTACAAGAAGATCTACATCACCGAGAACGGCATGGGCTATAAGGACGACTTCGAGGATGGCTTTATCGACGACGCCCCTCGCATCGACTACATGCGTCAACATCTCGCATGGATCCTCAAGGCAATCGACGGCGGCGTAAACGTCGACGGCTACTTTGTGTGGTCGCTGCAGGACCAGTTCTCCTGGACCAACGGCTATAACAAACGTTACGGCCTGTTCTACATCGACTTTGAGACCCAGAAGCGCTATCCCAAGGCGAGCGCGTACTGGTACAAGAACGTCGCGGAGACCGGCCTGCTCATGGCCTA
>DBFAHJ010000003.1:0-8218 GCA_048227095.1 Collinsella aerofaciens
TCATCACTTGTGATAATCGACGATTTCGACATTCCAAGCCATCTCCTGTCTCCACTCAAAACAGACCCGATAGCGCTCGTTAACACGGATGCTATATTGACCGGCACGATCGCCCTTCAAAGCTTCCAGGCGGTTGCCCGGTGGAACGCGAAGATCATCAAGCGAAGCACAAACCTGCAGTTGGCGAATCTTCCTCAACGCAACACGCTCAAAGGGCACGAACCTCCTGACCCGCACACCCATGGCAAAGCGTTCGGTATCCTCATCTTTATACGATGCAATCATAGTATCGCCTTACGTTAGTAACGTCAAACCTTTCTATAGACTTACATCTCTATTATATCGTACGTTTGTTCGTGTTTTCTAGAACAAATAGTCCTTTGCGCCTTAGTCAAGCAAAAGCAATCGTTTGTAGACATCGAGGCCTTTGAGAAGAATCTCCTCGTCAAAGAGCATGGTATCGGTATGCAGAGCGCTCATCGCATAGGCTGGGCAGTCATCAGCGTCGATCGGGTTTTCTTGTCCTTCTGGCACGCCCGTGCCCAGCAAGAAGAACACGCCCGGCAGATGGCGCTGATAGAAAGCAAAGTCCTCGGCAATTAACAGCGGCTCGTCCACAAGTTGCAACTCGGGCAAGGCAGGCGCAATGTGGGCAAACAACTCGGGGTCGTTATCGACTGGCGGATAGCCCTCGGCAAAGTCGAGATCGTACGTACAGCCCGTTGCGGTGCACGCCTCGTCGAGCGCACGGCGTACGCCCTCGCGCGCACGGTCGAACATGGCGTCCGTAAACACACGCAAGCTACCGGCAACATGGGCCTCCCCCGCCACCGCATTGCAGACGGTGCCGGCCTGCAGCAGGCCAAACTTACCGATGCAGGGCTCATCGGCACCCAGCTCGTCCATCAGCTCGCGCTCGGCAACCAGGAACTTTGCCGCCGCCAGCGCTGCGTCATGTGATTCCTCGACTGGAACGCCGTAGGTCTTGGCGATATGGATGCTCGTGCCATGGATATGAATGTGCGTCTCGCTCGAGCGCGCCAGCAGCGGACCGGGACAGCTCGCCAGCGTACCGGCAGGAAGATCGGGCCACACGTGAAAGCCAAAGATGCGGTCGACCCCGTAGCGCTCGAACACGCCGCTCTCGCATACCGTCTTAGCGCCACCGGTTGTTTCCTCGGCCGGCTGGAACACAAAAAGCACGTTGCGCTTAATAACGCCCGGCTGCTCACGAATCGTACGGTCGACAAAAGTTGCCGCCGCGAGGGCCATAGCCATGTGCCCGTCGTGGCCGCACGCGTGCATCTTGCCGGGATGCGTCGAGGCAAAAGCGGCGCCCGTCGTCTCCGCAATAGGCAACGCATCCATATCGGCACGAATCGCCGTGGCATGCGAGGCACCCGTGCCAGCGTCGAAGAAAGCGCACACGCAACTAGGGCACGGATGGATCACCTCGCAGGCAAGCGGAGCGAGCACGCCCTCGATATAGGCGATAGTTTGCGGAAGATCGAAGTCGAGCTCCGGAATGCGATGCAGGTCGCGACGATAGCGACGGAGTTCTTGGAGCTCGGTCATGGGGATTCCTTTCATGGGGCAACTCAGTTGTCACCTATTGTGACGCAGGATTGTGGCGCCCTCGTTTCTAGCATGATGCTGCATTTTTTAAACGTTATATACGAATACTCTTGTTTGGTAAAGTGCAACGTGGTAGGGTCTTTACCACTTGATAGAGGCGCGGGCACGAAGAGCCGCGGGCGAGTCGGCAGACTTTGACCCCGCGGGGAGGCGAAACCCGCCGAACTGGGTTTTTCGGGCACGAACAGCCTGGTGGGCCTGCGGGAAACACTCGCAGGACTGTCTGCAGCAATGCGGGAGCGCTATCCGGACATTGGGTCCACGCTATGCGGATTCGATGCGCAGATGGCGCCGTCTGGATAGCGAGGTTTACGGGACATGGCATTGACCCCCAACGAGGCATATGCGGCCAAGCAGCCGTTTGTGGACAAGGAGACACTCGAGCATATCGTCGAGCAGTTCCCCACGCCGTTTCATCTATACGACGAGGCGGGTATCCGCCGCAACATGCAAGAAGTGCGCGACGCCTTTGCGTGGAACCCGGGGTTTAAGGAGTACTTTGCCGTCAAGGCCAACCCCAACCCGGCCCTTATCTCAATTCTCAACGAATACGGCTGCGGCTGCGATTGCTCGAGCTATACCGAGCTCATGATCGCCCGCTCGCTGGGCATCACCGGCCATGACATCATGTTCTCGTCCAACGACACGCCGGCGGCAGACTTTGAGCTTGCCGACAAGTTGGGCGCCATCGTCAACTTCGACGATATCAGCCACATTGAGTTTTACGAGCGCGTCGCGGGACCCATCCCCAAGACGGTGAGCTGCCGTTTTAACCCGGGCGGCCTGTTCCAGCTTTCCAACGGCATTATGGACAACCCGGGCGATTCCAAGTACGGCATGACCACCGAGCAGCTCTTTGATGCCTTCCGCATGCTCAAGGCCAAGGGCGCCGAGGACTTTGGCATCCATGCCTTCCTTGCCAGCAACACCGTCACCAACGATTACTACCCCAAGCTCGCGCGAATCCTCTTTGAACTTGCCGTGCGCCTGGAGCGCGAGACCGGTGCACATGTCGCCTTTATCAATCTGTCCGGCGGTGTGGGTATCCCCTACCTGCCCGAGCAGCAGGCCAATGACATCCACGCCATCGGCGAGGGTGTACACGCGGCCTACGACGAGATCCTGGTTCCCGCCGGCATGGGCGATGTGGCGATCTGCACCGAGATGGGCCGCTTTATGATGGGCCCCTACGGGTGCCTGGTCACCAAGGCCATTCACGAAAAGCGGATCTACAAAGACTATATCGGCGTGGACGCAAGTGCCGTCGACCTCATTCGTCCTGCCATGTATGGCGCTTACCACCACGTTACAGTGATGGGCCAGCCGGGTGGCCCCGACAAGTCCGCAGCTCCCGTCACGAACACGTACGATATCACGGGCAACCTGTGCGAAAACAACGACAAGTTCGCCATCGACCGCGAGCTGCCTCATATCGACATGGATGACCTGCTTGTAATCCACGATACCGGTGCGCATGGCTACTCCATGGGCTACAACTACAACGGACGTCTGCGCTCCGCCGAGGTCCTGCTGCGCCCCGATGGCGCGGCCGACCTCATCCGCCGCGCCGAGCGCCCGGGCGATTACTTTTCCACGCTCGACGTGCTGCCGTGCGGCCGAGAGCTGCTGGCCAAGTCGCGCGCCGAAAGCGCCCGCCGTCGCGCCCAAGACGAGCGCCTGGCAGTCGCAGCTCAATGGAACAAACGCATCCAGATCGCGGAGGCGAAGGAGAAGAACATGGACATCCGCAATCTCGAGGGCTCAATCGTCGCCCTGGTTACGCCGTTTAAAAAGGACGGCAGTGTCGACTTTGACGCGCTCGAGCGCCTTATCGATTTCCACTTGCAAAATGGCACCGACGCCATTCTCACCCTGGGCACCACCGGCGAGAGCGCCACGATGACCGATGACGAGGACAACTCCGTCGTCGCCGCCGTGGTCAAGCATGTTGCAGGACGCGTCCCCGTCATCGCCGGCTCAGGCTCCAACTCCACGCAGACCATGCTCACCAAGTCGCTTACTTACCAGGGCTTGGGAGCCGACGGCCTGCTGCTCATTACCCCCTACTACAACAAGTCCAACGAAGAGGGTATCTATCAGCACTTTAAGACCGTCGCCGATGCCGTTGACATCCCCTGCATCCTGTACAACATCCCCGGCCGCTGCGGCTGCGGTATCAGCGAGCGCAACGTAGAGCGCCTAGCCGCGCACCCCAACATCATGGGCATCAAGGAGGCCTCGGGCAACGTCGCCTACGCGGCCAAGATCGCCCACCTGCTGTCCGACGATTTCCGCATGTACTCGGGCGAGGATGCACTCACAGTGCCGCTCATGAGCCTGGGCGCTTCGGGCACCATCAGCGTGTGGGCCGACGTGCAGCCGCAGCTTGTACACGACATGTGCCGCGCTTATCTGGACGGCGACGTAGCGCGCGCCCGCGATATCCAGATTGCCGGCCAGCCGCTCATCAACGCCCTCTTTAGCGAGGTCAACCCCATCCCCGTCAAGGAAGCGCTCGCCCAGATGGGCATGATCGAGGCAAACTACCGTATGCCGCTGTGCCCCATGGCAGACGACACGCGAGCCGCACTTACCGATGCTCTGAAGGGAGCTGGTCTACTTGATTAAGACCGTCATTATGGGAACGGGCCGCATGGGCTCGCTCATCCGCACTACCGCCGAAGGCATTGTCGACGCCGCCGGGCAGCCCGTTTTTGATATCGTGACCCAGATTGGCTTCGATTTGAGCGAGCTCGAGAACGCACCGGCTGCCGACGTCATCATCGACTTCTCGAACGTCGCGACCTTCGACGCCGTCGTCGCCTATGTCGAGCGCACGGGCGCGGCGTTGGTCTCAGGCACCACAGGCTACACCCCCGAGCAGATGGACCGCCTGCGTGAGCTGGGCCAGAACACCCGCGTTATGCACTCGGGCAATTACTCCATCGGTATCGCAGCCCTGCGCCATCTGGTAGCGCAGGCTACACGCGAGCTGCCCGGCTTTGACTGCGAAATCGTCGAGACGCACCACAACCAAAAGGTCGACGCCCCCAGCGGCACTGCCAAGCTACTGCTCGACGCCGTCGTCGAAGCCGAGCCCGAGGCAGGCTACCACCCCGTCTATGGCCGCGAGGGCATGTGCGGAGCACGCGATCCCAAGGAAATCGGTATGCACTCGCTGCGCGGCGGCACCGTCGCCGGCGTGCACGAGGTGAGCTTCTTTGGCCAGGACGAGGAGGTCACGCTCACCCACCGCGCCACGAGCCGTCAGATCTTTGTCAACGGCGCCTTGGCAGCCGCGCAGAAGCTCGTCACCCGCGAACCCGGCTTCTATACGTTCGACAAGGTCATGTTTGCCTAACCAGGTATCAACCGAATCCACCCAAAGGAGAGATAGCAAATGAGCAACGCAGCCGAGATGGATGCACAGGAGATTATCAACTACATCGCCACCGCGCCCAAAAAGACGCCCGTCAAGCTGTACGTGCGCGAGAAGCCGGGCATGAAGGTTGCCTGGGGCGACGCACATGTCTACGGCGGCCGTCGCGGCAAGACCGTCTTTGGCGACTGGGACGAGCTCAAGACCATCCTGGACGCCAATGCCGATTCCATCGATTACTACGACGTTGAAAACGATTGCCGCAACTCCGCCGTGCCCATGCTCGACCTTAAGGGCATCAACGCCCGCATCGAGCCGGGCGCGATCATCCGCGACCGCGTCGAGATTGGCGACCGTGCCGTCATCATGATGGGCGCCATCATCAACATCGGCTCCGTTATCGGCGAGGGTTCCATGATCGATATGGGCGCCGTGCTGGGCGGTCGCGCCACCGTGGGCAAGAACTGCCACATCGGCGCCGGCACCGTGCTGGCAGGCGTTGTGGAGCCCGCCAGCGCCACGCCCGTCATCATCGAGGACGATGTCATGATCGGCGCAAACGCCGTGGTCCTGGAAGGCGTGCACGTGGGCAAGGGTGCTGTAGTTGCCGCCGGCGCCGTGTGCGTCGAGGACGTCCCCGCCGGCGCCGTCGTGGCCGGTGTCCCCGCCCGCGCCATCAAGATGCGCGACGAGAAGACCGACAGCAAGACCGGCCTGGAAGAGGGCCTGCGCCAGCTGTAGAAGTTACGCGGTTTTGCCAAACCGCGTAACGGCTCGACGCTGCAAACGCCCCTAAGCGGCAATCTGACGTTCAATCGTCGGTCGCGTACCGAAGTACGCTTCCCTCCTCTTTCACGTCACCTTGCTCGCTTAGGGGCGTTTTCGCTGACGTGAGCTCAACCTGCGGCGCAATGTCAGCAACCAAGCCGAAAACAAAAAAGGCCGAAGTCCCAAAAGGCTTCGGCCTTTGTTTTTTGCAACGTCCAAGAGCAGTTTATCGATTCTCAATACTTCCGATGTTCTTGAGCTCGATGGAGATGAGGCCGTTGGGCTCGTTGACAAACTCGATGTACTCAGAGTTCGAACCCATCTCGGCCGGGAAGCTGATCTCGATGCCCGTGTCGGTACGGATCTTGTGGTTGCGCACCGCCGCGCGTTCGACCTGCTTGCGCTCCACGGGCACACGCTCAGGCACCTTCTCCTCAGTCAGTGCCGCGCGCACGCTCTCCTTGATAACCGGCTCGTCCTCAAAGACCTCATCGACGATATCCCAAGGGGGCAGTTCCTCGTCATCCTCAACTTTCTCGGCAACAGCAGCCTTAACCTTGGCGAGTGCTACAGCCGTGTTGGCACCGTGCTCCTCGGCGACTTCCTCGACCACACGCGTCACGGTGTCGATGACCTCCTTGCCCGATACCCCCGTGTCGCACTGCAGCAGGCCATCGGGAATGAGCATGCGATCCTCGCCGGCAATCTTGCGCTTCTTATCCACATAGCCGATCTCCATGGTGCTTGCACGCACGATTGCATAGCTCGGCACCTTTTGCGAGGGATTCGGCAGAATGGCGTAGTGGCGCGCAATGTCGTTGCGCACCTCGCCCTCTTCGCGACCCACCTCGTGCATAAAAGCCTGCTTGGAGCCCAGCAGCATCACGGCAAACCAGCGGGCATCCTCATCGTCATCAAAGTCCGCCACAAGCACGTCAGTGGACTCGGCTTTCTCGGCCTTGGTAAGTTCGGAAGAGATGAACTCCGCAATCTGCTGAGACAGATCCACGAACTCACGCTCACCAAAGAAATAGCCCTTGAGCTCGCCGCCGAATGCGGAGTTCTCGGCAAACGTGGCACGCTTGTTATCAGCCGAGGTACGAGCGCGCCGCAGGTGCGTGGTTACGAAATTACGCACGGTACGGCTCTCGATATCGAGCTCGCGCTGGCTCATGACGTTGACGGCAGAGTCAAAGTCCAGGATATGCAGAATCGCGTGATTGATTTTCATATACGGCATTCCGTTCTAGATCGAATTGAGCACGAATCAGTATAGCGGTCGAACCCGCCCCAAGCGCATCGAAGATTGGCGCATCGGGGACAGGTTGCTTTGCACCAATGACTAGCGCAGGAGCTCGGACTGCCACGCCTCGAGTTGTTCTGCCAAACTCTTACCGGCTGCGGGCATGTCGATCTGGGGTCGTTTGGGCAGCAGCGCGCATTTTAGGATTGCCGCGATGGTCTGCGAGACAAAGCGTCGCGTATCCTTGTCAAAGCCTTGCGCAGCCTGGAGCATCACGGGCAGGCTCTCGCGCAGATTCCCAGCGATATCCGCAAACCGCTCAGCACCCGTAGCCTCAAGCACGGAGAACAACGCATCTACAAAACGCTCGCGCTCGCTAGGCGACACCGCAAGCAGCATCTCGCGAATGGAGCCATCAACGTATCGAGCACCGGCGGACAGGCGCTCACAGCACACGAAGTCGCGACCATCAACCACCCAGCTAAAGGGATTATGCTGAAGCAGGCTGAACTCGGTGCTCTCAACGATGGCATAGTCCTCCTGTGTCTCGAACATCATGCCAAAGATCGACGACCGAGGTAGCGTCTTGTCGATTCGGCCGGAAAGATCGGCAAAGGCGTTTCCGTTCAGAAACTCCTCGACGAAGCCCGGACCATCATGGGAATACGCCCGTTCGATTCGCCCACGGGCGAAATCGGAGCACATCGCCGCACCGTACACCGCAAGGTTTCCACCCTTGGAATGACCTCCGCACAAAAGCGGCCCGTCAATCGCATCCGCCGCCTCGTCCACATAACGCGCCGCGGATTCCTGGGCCGGCACAGGACACCGGAACGCCATGTTAAAGTCCTCTTTCCAGCCCACAATCGTGCTGTCGGTCCCCCGGAAGGAAAGATAACTAAACCCCGCCGGAAACCGGAACGCCATGGCTGCAAACTGCTCTGTCGCCACCACATCGCTCACGGCACGATAGCCGCAAACGTGCACGCCACGGTAGCGAGGGCTTGCTGCCACGGCCTCCAACAAGGCCCTGCTCCCCTCTGGGTCCCACAAGTCGTCAATCATGTCCCGGTAGCACTCGGCACGCAGCAGTTCGCGTACGTCTAGGCCCTGCCAGTTCGTCAGCTCCGCCATATCGCCCGGCAAACGCAAATAGGACAACCACGCAAAGACCAGGCTATCCACCGCGCAGA
>DBFAHJ010000004.1:0-4470 GCA_048227095.1 Collinsella aerofaciens
CTCTTCTTGGGGCATCGCCTTTCCTTCCATTCGTCACCTTCATTACTCCAACGACGAATTCTAGGCGGTGTCCCCTCCCTTTCAAGAAAAGGCGGAGGCGGGGCATGCCCCGCCTCTTACACCACATCTCTGTGCGCTACCACAAGGCGTCGCTCATCAAGCCATTCATTTTACAGATACAAGCATGGTGTTCATTAATATCGATTTTAGGCAAGCGCGAATGCGCTTATACTGCCGCCATTTTGTTTAAACAGACATGGCTTGACTTTTTTCGTGATTTATGTTCTACGAAACCACTCAAAATAGTTGCGGTGGAATAGTTCTCGTTTAAGAGCCAGAAGGCTGGATTTAGGAACTATTTCACCACAACTTATAGGGGATCCTAGACGATGTGGAGGGGGTTGGCGGCGTCGACGGCGTCGGGGGCGTCGGAGGGGTCATCGGGAACAGTGTCTGCCGGGTCCTCGTCGGGGGTCTCGATCTGTTTGATCATGACCTCTTGGCCCTGCAGCAAATAGGTCTCGCCGCTACCGCAATGGGGACAGGTCTTGCCATGCTCGACCGTCGCGTAGTCGCGGCCGCACGCCTTGCAATGCGTCACGGCCTCGACGGGCTCCACAATAAGCTCCGCGCCCTGCGCGATGGGCTTTTTATCTGCCGCCCAGCGCCAAGCGTCGAGCAGCAAGTCGGGAACGACGCCCGAGACCTCGCCCAGCAGCAACGTCACGCTCGAGACGCGACGCACGCCATTGGCACGCGCCACGTTCTCAACATCGCGAATGATGTGATAGACGATTCCCAATTCATGCACTTTTTCTTCCGCCGTTCGCTTACTCGTTACGTTCTTTTATTTCTTCCCAAATTTGATCTTAATGGCGCGCTTCAGCGCGTACTTGCCAAGGCTTGGGAGCTTTTGCTCGTATTTGACCATCGTGGAGCACTCGGGGCGATCGCGATCCAGGTGGATAGCGTCGAACGCGCACTTGGTGGTGCACAGGCCGCAGCCGATGCACTTGTTGGGGTCGACGATCGAGGCGCCGCAGCCCAGGCAGCGGGCGGTCTCGGCGCGCACCTGTTCCTCGGTAAAGGTCTCAACATACTCGCTAAACGGCGCAGCCTTCTCGCGTTCGCGGTCCACATGCGCAACCTCGCGGCTCGCGTTGTCGTAGCCCTCGAGCACAACGTCGTCCCGGTCAAGCGCGGTGTAGCGGCGCTGGTTGCGGCCGATGGTGAGCGTGGAGCCCGGCTGCACAAAGCGATGGATGGACACCGCGGCCTCGTGACCGGCGGCGATAGCGTCGATGGCAAAGCTAGGACCGGTGTAGACGTCACCACCCACAAAGATGTCGGGTTCGGCGGTCTGGTAGGTCTGGGGATCGGCAAGGGCACCCTGACCACGGCCAAGCTCCACCTTGGAGCCAGCCAGCAGGTCGCCCCACACGATGGACTGGCCGATGGACATGACCACGCGGTCGGCATCGACGCGGCGCAGATCGTTCTCGTCGTATTCGGGCGCAAACCGGCCCTCGTCGTCAAAGACACGCGTGCAGCGCTTGAAGGTGATACCACACACACGGCCGGTCTCGTCCAGATGGACCTCCTTGGGACCCCAACCGCAGCTGATGTGCGCGCCGTCCTCAATGGCCTCGCGACGCTCCTCCTCGCTGGCAGGCATCTGGGCCTCGCTCTCCAGGCAGAACATCTCAACATGCTCGGAGCCCAGACGGCAGGCGTTGCGCGCGACATCGATGGCCACGTTGCCGCCGCCCACCACGATGGTGCGGCCGAGCAGCGCATCGATCTTGCCACTGTTGACCTCGCGCAAAAAGTCGACGGCCACGGTCACATCCTCGGCATCCTCGCCCGGAACACCGGCAAGGCGGCCGCCCTGGCAGCCAATAGCCACGTAGAAGGCCTTAAAGCCCTGCGCGCGCAGCTCGTCGAGCGTCACATCGCGACCGACTTCCACGCCATAGCGGAACTCGGCACCCATCAGGCGAATGATCTCGACCTCTGCCTCGATAACGTCCTTCTCCAGCTTAAAGCTGGGAATGCCGTAGGTGAGCATGCCGCCCGGGCGCTCGTTTTTCTCGAACACGACGGGCTTGTAGCCCTTCTCGGCCAGATAGAAGGCACAGGACAGACCTGCCGGACCGGCACCGATGATGGCGATCTTCTGATCGAAGCCGCCGGCGCGCGTCGGCGTCACCACGGGCGGGACATAGCGGGTCGCAGCGTCCAGATCGCGCTGGGCGATAAACTTTTTGACCTCGTCGATGGCCACGGCCTCGTCCACGCGACCGCGGGTGCAGGCATCCTCGCAGCGGCGATTGCACACACGGCCGCAGATAGCGGGCAGCGGGTTCTCGCGCTTGATGAGCGCCAGAGCCTCGTCATAGCGGCCCTGCGCCGCGAGCTTTAAGTAGCCCTGAACGGCAACGTGAGCGGGGCAAGCCGTCTTGCAGGGCGCGGTGCCGGACTCGTGCGTCTCGATGCGGTTGTCGTTGCGGTAGTTGGGCGACCACTTGGTGTGGTCCCACTTGGTGGCATCGGGTAGCTCCTGGCGCGGATACTCGGGCACCTGTCCGCCGGCCTTTTTGCTGCAGAGCTTCTGGCCGAGCTTGGCGGCACCGGCCGGGCACACCTCAACGCAGCGACCGCAGGCTACGCACTTGTCCTTCTCGACCTTGGCGACATAGGCCGAGCGCGACAGGTTGGGCGTGTTGAACAGTTGAGAGGTGCGCAGGGCATAGCACACGTTGACGTTGCAGTTGCAGATAGCGAAGATCTTGTTCTCGCCGTCGATGTTGGTGATCTGGTGTACAAAGCCGTTGTCCTCGGCCTGGCGTAGGATGTCGTAGACTTCGTCGCGCGTCACGTAATGGCCGCGGTCGGTCTCGACCACGTAGTCGGCCATATCGCCCACGGCGATGCACCAATCGGCCGGGTCGTCGGCGCAGCCCTCTCCCATCACGCGACGGCTCGCGCGGCAGCTGCAGGTGCTAGCGGCATATTTGCCATCGTATTTGTCGAGCCAATGCTCGATATGCTCGATCGGCACCGACGTGCTCGCGGCATCGATGGCCTTCTCGACCGGAATGACGTGCATGCCGATGCCGGCACCACCGGGCGGCACCATCGGCGTGGCCTTGGACAGCGGTCCCTTGGACGCCTGCTCAAAGAACTTGGCATAGACCGGGTGCTCCTCGAGCTGGCTCACGCGCATGTTGAGGAACTCGGCAGAACCCGGCACCAGCATGGGCAACACCCATTGCTTGGCGCGCTCGGGGTTTTCCCAGTTGTACTCGAGCAGGCCCGTGTAGCTCATATCGTCGAGCATCTTCTCGATCTGGGTCTCGGGCATGCCGGTGAGCTTGACCATCTCGGACAACGTATAGGGACGGCGCATCTTCATCTTGCAGAGCACTTCGGCCTGCTCGTCGGTCGCGGCCTCGGCAAACGACCAGTACTCGTAGCCCAGCAGCTCATCGCGATGCAGCAGACGGTTGGTGCAGTGCTCGCACAGCTTGACGATGGCCTCGCGCGGATGCTCCGGCAGCGGCGGCACGAACTCCGAACCGATGTCGGGCTCGGTGTAGCTAATCCCCGGTCCGTTGAGAATCATGGTTGTCCCTTCTCTTGCCACAGCCCGGCGAGACCGCGGCGCCCCTCTTTTTTGCAGGCCGGGCATGCCCCCATGCCGTTCACCCGCCATTGTTGACATTGTGTCAAAAATAGTATTGACGAATCGTCAACAATATTCAAGACTGTTAGGCGAACGGTCAGGCAAAAGAGGGTGAAAGGCTGCAAAACATGAGCAACAACACAGCAGATACCTCTGTGGTCAATGCCGTCCCCGCATCCGATAGCGCGGCAAAGCGCTTGACGGGCGACGAACGCCGTCGCGAGATCCTCGCCGCCGTGCGCGCCGTGAGTTCCGAGCTGGGCGTGTCCCATCTATCCGTCTCGGCCGTGACCAAGCGAGCCGGCTGCACGCGCTCATTGTTCTACCACTACTTTGCCGACATGGACGCCGCCGTCACCGCTGTTATGGACGAGGCGATCGACGGCTTTATCTCCGAACTCGAGCAGTGGAATGCCAGCCGCATTGCCGGTGATATCGAGGGAGCACTCGACACCGTCGCCCCGCTCTTTAAGCGCCTGGTCGCCAGCGGCCACGAGCTGCCGAGCACGCTCACCTCGAGCAGCGGCGCGCTCTACGGCGGTTTTCTGCACAACGTGGTCCAGCGCGTGGCGCAGTATATCTGCGACACCACCGTGGTGGATTTTGTCGCCCATCACGAGCTGCGCATCGACCATGTCTACGAGACGTTCTACACCCTCATCATGGGTCTTTTGATGTATATCCGCACGCACCCCGATGTGCCCGACGAGACGGTCAAGGAAATCATCGCCTCGACACTCCACATCGAGGGCTATACCGCCAAGTATCCGGAGCGCAAGCCCCAG
>DBFAHJ010000005.1:0-17548 GCA_048227095.1 Collinsella aerofaciens
CCATCGCCTCTTGTCGATGGCGGCTATGATGTGGCGGACTACTGCGATGTCGACCCGCGTCTCGGCTCGCTTGACGACTTCGATGACATGATCGCTGCGGCTCACGCGCGCGGCATCAAGGTCATCGTCGACATCGTGCCCAACCATTCATCCAACCAGCACCCCTGGTTCAAAGCCGCTCTTGCCGCCGGCCCCGGATCGCCCGAGCGCGCCCGTTATATCTTCCGCGATGGTCGCGGCGAGCATGGCGAGCTGCCTCCCACCAATTGGAATGCCAACTTTGGCGGCCCCGCATGGACGCGTGTTGCGGACGGTCAGTGGTATCTGCACATGTTTACGCCCGAGCAACCGGACTTTGACTGGTCATGCCCCGAGGTTCATGCGCTCTTTTGCGACGTCCTGGCGTTTTGGAGCGATCGAGGCGTCGACGGCTTTCGCATTGATGTGGCGCAGGGTCTCGCCAAGGATCTCGACCGCGATGACCTCGACCGGTGGCATCTCGCCGAGGGCGATGACATGGTTGACGACGGCACCCATCCGCTGTGGGACCGCAATGAGGTCCACGAGATCTATCGCGAGTGGCGCCGCGTGTTCGACCGCTATAATCCGCCGCGCAGTGCCGTTGCCGAGGCGTGGGTGCTGCCCGAGCGCCAGTATCTCTATGCGCGTCCCAGCGAGCTTGGCCAGACATTCAACTTTGAGTTTGCCAAGGCCACTTGGACCTATGATGACATGCACACTGCAATCGAGAAGGGCTTGAAGGCAGCCGTCGAATCCGATTCCGCCTCGACCTGGGTACTCTCCAACCACGACGTGCCGCGCGTGGCGACACGCTATGCCCTGCCGCAAATCAAGGCGACGCGCTACCACCAGATTGCGCTCGACTGGCTCTTACGCGACGGGTTGTCTTATGACGAGGACCGTGAACTCGGCGAGCGCCGCGCGCGGGCGGCCCTTTTGCTTGAACTGGCGCTTCCGGGCTCGGCATACGTGTATCAGGGTGAGGAGCTCGGCCTTTTTGAGGTGGCTGACATCCCGTGGGCTGCACTCGAAGATCCTACTGCGACCAATACGCGCGGACCGAAGCGTGAGAAGGGGCGCGACGGCTGCCGTGTGCCCCTGCCGTGGGTGGCGGCGGACGATCCCGCGCAGGGCGGATCGTTTGGGTTTTCGCCGGCGGACGCCGATGCGGCGCCCCATCTGCCGCAACCTGCATGGTTTTCCGATTACGCTGCCGATAGGGAAGAAGCGGACCCGACATCGATGCTTGCGCTCTATCGTGACGCCCTCTGGCTTCGGCGCAAGCTGCGCGGTTGCGCCAACGATTTTGCGTGGCTCGATCTTGACGGGCGCACCGGTCTTGCGGATGGTGCCGAGGGCGCCGAGGGCGGCGTCATCGCCTATCGCCGCGACAACGGCTGGGCGTGTGTGACGAACTTCGGCGCAGCAGCCGTGAAGCTGCCGGCGGGCAGGGTCCTGCTCACCTCATCACCGCTTGCAGACGGCAGGCTCGCGCAGGACAGCTCTGCCTGGATCATGCTCGGTGAGATGTAGGGGTCTCTTGCGGCGAGATTGCGTTTGCCCGCGCCTTCCGTGGTGGCTGATGTCTTCGCGAGGTTCGCGAGGGCGTTGCAAAACTTTTTAAAAAAAGTTCTTGCATAGGATGCGGGCATCACGTAAGATTAATCCTCGTAAGCGGACATGGCTCAGTTGGTAGAGCACAACCTTGCCAAGGTTGGGGTCGCGGGTTCGAGCCCCGTTGTCCGCTCCATTTGGGCGTTTAGCTCAGGGGGAGAGCGCTTCCCTGACACGGAAGAGGTCAGAAGTTCAAATCTTCTAACGCCCACCAAATGTTCGCAGCTCAGAGGCTATGTCCTCTGGGCTGTTTTGTTTTGCTACCAAGCACGCCGTCAAATATGCCACCAAATATTGATCCAAGGTCCCCGTAGAGGTGCCGGCAGATTGCATACGTCCTGGCCGACCGTGACCGCAACATGTTGGTCAAGCATAATCTTTTGGATTCTTTTGGCGTGAGCGGCTTGGTTTTGGTAGGATTTGTCAGCGGCTTGACTAAGGGGGTTTTATAACTGCCATGCAGGTAGCCGTGTTGGTAACGTTTTACCGACTTCCCAAGAACCCCTCATTTTTAATGCGTCTGCAAAATGACTAATTGCTTTGACCTGCTGAAACACTATATGTTGTGTTTGACCTAAAAAAAGAATACAGGATATAGATGCCTCTTTGTCGTATGATAGATGGCGGACAGAGAACGAGAACCTTATTCGCCCCATTTGGACACGTCTTTGAGCCGCTTGATCGGCCGCGAGGATTGTCCGCATGAGGACTTATGGTTTATCGAGAACACAGATTGCGCGACGGCGCCGCAAGACAGGGGCAAGCCCTGCCGGGTATCGTTTGGCTCTGAAGCGCGATGAGGCTACGATGCGAAAGAGGCAAGAGGATGAAGATCATCAAGCGCAGCGGCACCGAGGTTGTCTTTGACATCGATAAGATCGTCAATGCCATCCGTGCCGCAAACTTGGAGGTCGAGGAGAGCTCTCGTCTTACCGACCGCCAGGTGGTTTACGCGGCGCAAAACGTCGCCGAGGCATGCGAGAACGCGGGCCACACTGTTTCGGTCGAGGAGATTCAGGATTTGGTCGAGGACGAGATCATGCGTCTCGACTGCTACGAGGTTGCCCGCCACTACATCATCTATCGCTATGTTCAGAGCCTGAAGCGCCAGAAGAACACGACCGATGACAAGATCCTGTCGCTGATCGAGTGCAATAACGAAGAGGTCAAGCAGGAGAACTCCAACAAGAACCCGACCGTCAATTCCGTTCAGCGTGACTACATGGCCGGCGAGATCTCCAAGGACCTGACTCAGCGTGTGCTGCTGCCTCAAGAGATCGTGGATGCCCATAATGAGGGCCTGATCCATTTCCACGATTCGGATTACTTTGCCCAGCACATGCACAACTGCGATCTGGTGAACCTGGAGGACATGCTCCAGAACGGCACTGTTATCTCGGGTACGCTGATCGAGAAGCCGCACAGCTTCTCGACCGCCTGCAACATCGCGACGCAGATCATCGCCCAGGTTGCTTCCTCCCAGTACGGTGGCCAGTCGATTTCGCTGACCCATCTTGCCCCGTTCGTCGAGGTGAGCCGTCAAAAGATTCGCGGCGAGGTCGCTCGCGAGCTTGAGGAGCTCGGCGTCTCTGCGTCTGCCGAGAAGGTCCGTGAGGTCGTTGAGGACCGTCTGCGTGACGAGATCCGTCGCGGCGTCCAGACGATTCAGTATCAGGTCGTGACCCTTATGACCACCAATGGCCAGGCGCCGTTCGTGACGGTCTTTATGTATCTTAACGAGGCCCGTACGCCTCAGGAGAAGCACGACCTTGCCATGATCGTGGAGGAGACGCTTCGCCAGCGCTACGAGGGCGTTAAGAACGAGGCCGGCGTATGGATTACCCCGGCATTCCCCAAGCTCATCTATGTGCTCGAGGACGATAACGTTCACGAGAATTCCCCGTACTTCTACCTGACCCAGCTGGCCGCTAAGTGCACCGCCAAGCGCATGGTGCCCGACTACATCTCCGAGAAGAAGATGCGCGAGCTCAAGCTGTCGAAGGGCGAGACCGCGGGCAACGGCGACTGCTATACCTGCATGGGCTGCCGCAGCTTCCTGACGCCCGACCGTTCGGGCAACGGCTTTAACAATGTCGCCAACGCGCTGAACTATGACCCGACCAAGCCTAAGTACTATGGCCGCTTTAACCAGGGCGTTGTGACCATTAACCTGCCTGATGTCGCGCTGAGCTCGCATCAGGACATGGACAAGTTCTGGAAGATCTTCGACGAGCGCCTTGAGCTATGCCACCGCGCCCTGCTGTGCCGTCATGAGCGTCTGATGGGTACGCTTTCGGATGCCGCGCCGATTCTTTGGCAGTACGGTGCCCTCGCCCGCCTGAAGAAGGGCGAGACGATCGACAAGCTGCTCGTGGGCGGTTACTCCACCATTAGTCTGGGTTATGCCGGCCTGTATGAGTGCGTCAAGTACATGACGGGCCACAGCCACACCGAGAAGGAGGGCACGCCCTTTGCCATGGCCGTCATGCAGCGCATGAACGACAAGTGCGCGGAGTGGAAGGCCGAAAGCGATATTGACTTCTCGCTGTACGGTACCCCGCTTGAGTCGACGACCTACAAGTTCGCCAAGTGCCTGCAGCGTCGTTTTGGCATCATCCCGGGCGTGACGGACAAGGGCTACATCACCAACAGCTACCACGTCCACGTGTCCGAGGAGATCGACGCATTCGACAAGCTCAAGTTCGAGGGTATGTTCCAGCAGCTTTCGCCGGGCGGTGCCATCTCCTACGTCGAGGTTCCCAACATGCAGGACAACCTCAAGGCTGTCATTCGCGTGATGCAGTACATCTATGACAACATCATGTACGCCGAGCTCAACACCAAGAGCGATTATTGCCAGGTGTGCGGCTACGACGGCGAGATCAAGATTGTCGAGGATGACGGCAAGCTGGTGTGGGAGTGCCCCAACTGTGGCAACCGCGATCAGGAGAAGATGAACGTCGCCCGTCGTACGTGCGGCTATATCGGTACCCAATTCTGGAACCAGGGCCGAACCGAGGAGATCCGCGACCGCGTGCTGCATCTCTAATAACCATCCCAGGCCGCTCCGTAGCGAGGCCCCGGGCCTTTACTCGCTATTTCGGACAGTCCTGGCTCACGACGGAGGCGCCACTGGCGCCTCCTGTTCGTGCGGAACTCATATCGAGCAAAGGCCCGGGGCCTCGCTACGGGGCAGCCAAGTTGATGTAGCTGAGATGCAGCATGCGGCCTGCTCACTCCTCGAAGTTCTTAGCGGAAATGAGTTGACTTGCAACAACGCTTTGCTTGCGATGGCGGTTGAGCTGCAACAAAGTTTTTATTGGACCTCGAACCCTATACTCGATGTTCGCTTCGTTCATTGAGTTACCCTTTGCATGAGGCCGGGACATATCGTCCCGCCCGCAGTTTCGCAGGCCGAAGGCCGAGAATGTTTGAGGACGGGATGATATGTCCCGGCCTCCCGGGAGAGTTACCTATGAACTACGCGAACATTAAATATTTCGACATTGCTGATGGAGAAGGCGTTCGTACTTCTCTGTTTGTGAGCGGGTGCCGTCGTGGGTGCAAGAATTGCTTTAACTCTGTCGCGTGGGACTTTGCTGCGGGTGAGCCGTTCGATCGTGCCGTCGAGGACAAGATTATCGAGAGTCTCGATCATCCCTTTATCGATGGCCTGACGATTCTGGGCGGCGAGCCTATGGAGCCCGAGAATCAGGCGGGGCTCGTTGACTTTATCGAACGCGTGCGTGCGGCCTATCCTGCGGGGTCGGGCAAGACCATTTGGTGCTTTACCGGCGACGTGCTCGAGGAGCTTATGCCGGGCGGTCGCCACCATACCGAGGCGACGGACCGTATCCTTGCCTGCCTCGATATGTTGGTGGATGGCCCGTTTGTTCAGGATCTGTACGATATCTCATTGCGTTTTAGAGGCTCGAGTAACCAGCGTGTGATCGATATGAACGCTACGCGCGACCGTGCTGAGCGCGAGGGTGTTGTGCTTTGCGACGCTGTGGAGCTTTGGCGGGACGATCCGGTCTATTCGACCCATACTATGTAGCTTGTGGCCGATGCCAAAGGGCGTGGTACCATAGCGCGAACGTGAAATCGGAAAAGTGAGGCCCAGATGGTCGATCAGGAAAAAGTCGAGGCCGCCATTAAGCTGTTGCTTGAGGGCATAGGCGAGGACCCAACTCGTGAGGGCCTGCTGGAGACCCCGGCGCGCGTTGCCCGTATGTATGGTGAGATCGCCGGCGGTATGGATCAGAGTGCCGAGGAGCACCTGTCCAAAACCTTTGCCGTCGCTTCGAACGATTTGGTTATCGAGCGCGACATCACGTTCTACTCGCTGTGCGAACATCATCTGCTGCCGTTTTATGGCAAGGCCGCCATTGGTTATATCCCCAACGGCCGTGTCGCAGGGCTCTCTAAGCTTGCCCGCACGGTTGAGGTCTACGCCCGTCGTCTGCAGCTGCAGGAGCAGCTGTGCGCACAGGTTGCCGATGCCCTCATGGAGTATCTCGCTCCCCAGGGAGCGATTGTGCTCATGGAGGCTGAGCATATGTGCATGACCATGCGCGGCGTGCAAAAGCCTGGCACCAAGACCGTGACGCTCGCTCGCCGCGGCGTCTTTGAGACCGATCCGTCGCTCGAGGAGCGGTTCTTTAGGATGCTGGGCCGTTAGCATGAGGGTCGTCAACGACTTTACATCGAAGACCGATGAGGGGACGCCGCGTCGCGGCTTCATGGCTTCGGGCCTGGCCCCCTTTGATGCCATGCCTCGCATTGATTACATTTGTGCCAACGGGCTGTTTCGGCGGCACCTGGGCAACATTGCGCAGTTGGAATCGGGGCGCATCTTCTGCCGCCACGGTATTGACCATCTGCTCGATGTCGCTCGCATTATGTGGATCAAGAATCTCGAGGAACAGCTCGAATTTGACCGCGAGGTCATCTACGCCACGGCACTTCTTCACGATATCGGCAAAGATGAACAGTATGAATCGGGTATATCCCATGATGTTGCAAGCGAACGCGTCGCCGATGCGATTCTCGGCGGCATGCCCGATGATGTGGCGTTTGAGCCGGCCGATGCCGCAGCCATTAAGACGGCCATTCTGGGCCATCGAAAGCTGCGCGTGAACAGCCAACCGCTTGAGCGTCTGCTCTATGCGGCCGATAAAGCGTCGCGCGCCTGCTTTGCATGCCCCGCGCGCAATGCTTGCAACTGGAGCGATGATAAAAAGAACCTGTCGATTCGCGTGTAGTTAGTTTGCGCGGTCGGGGTTCTAAACGAAGGAGACGATCGCGATGAGCAATAAGAAACTGCCCGAGAATGCAACCAAGACTGAAGGTGCCGAGCTCGCCCGCCGTGGAAGGGGCGAAATATCCACCGCAACGGCGGTACCCCACGTGAGCTATGACGATCTGCGCCATGCCGACCGCATCACCGTTGAAGGTCTTGAGGTTTTTGCTAACCACGGCGTATATCCCGAAGAGAACGCGCTGGGCCAGAAGTTCATCGTGTCCTTGGTGCTCTATGCCGACCTGCGTGCAGCGGGGGAGCACGATAACCTGGACGCCTCGATTGACTACGGCTCGGTATGCCACGATGTCGATGGCTATCTGCGCGAGCATACGTTTAAGCTCATCGAGGCTGCAGCCGAGGGTGTGGCCCAGATGCTGCTGCGTCGTTACCCCCTGCTGCTTGGCGTGCACGTTAAGCTCGATAAGCCTTGGGCGCCCGTCGGTCTTCCCCTGGCAAGCTGCGGTGTCGAGATCGAGCGCGTGCGCTAACCGACTCTAGAGCTCGTTGGCGGGCGGTTTTTTGAGCCGCTGCGACAGAGCCCTGTTGTTGGGGCAGTACGTGTCGAGCAGCGCGTGAAACCGCTGATTGTGGCTTGGCTCGAGCAAGTGGACGAGCTCGTGGGCGACAACCATGTCGAGGCATTCGACGGGGTAGGCGGCAAGTTCTCGTGCGATGCGAACGGCGCCGGATTTGGGAGTGCATGAGCCCCAACGCGTTTTCATGCTGCGTACGGAAACGCGGGAAACGGCGACACCCATTGCGATTTCGTATGCGTGCACCATATCGCGCAGCGCCGTGGCGACCTCGGTTGCATAGAGCTGGTCGATGTGGGCTTGGAGTTCATCGGACGTTAGGCCGTCGAGGATTGCGCGCCGCTGGGCCTGTGGGCCTTCGTCCGATTCATCGGTACCCATAAAACTTGCGAAGGAGGCCTGTTTGGGTCGCGGTGCGGGTGATGCAAAGTTGTGATCGAGCGCATCCTGTACGGTGATGGGCTTGCCCCAAAGCGCAATGATGGACGAGGGACTGAGCGGCTCTCGCGCCGTCGCCTGACGTTGCCCGCGCTGGGCAAGTCGGCTGATAATCCAGGCGCTGTTGCGCTTCACAAACGCTTCGATACGCTCGCGGCTGGCGCCGAGCGGTGCACTGGCGTGGACCTCACCGCTCGACGTGACGCGTAGGTTGAAGTTCTTGACGCGCTTTTTGGTAACGATGACGGGGATGGGCGTCCCATCCGGTCGGGATGCGGAAATCGTAAACTGCTGCGTCAAAAGCGGTCCTTCAGATTGGGGACGGGCCGGCATGTCGACCGTTCGGCATGCCGGCCCGCTCAAGGGATGTGAAATTAATAACGCTCAAAGAAGGCAAGCGCGTTGTCGCTGCAGAGCTTCTGCATCACGGTCTTGCCAAAGTGCTTGGAGAGCATGTTCTGGAACTCGGGCATCTTGCTGGCATCGGAGAGGAAGGCGGGTACCGTGGCACCGTCCCAGTCGCCGCCGAGCGCGATGACGTCCTCGCCGCCCAGGTCGAGCCAGTGCTCGATATGTGCCGCTAGCTGGTCGAAGGTGACGTCTGCGGCGGTCTTGTCGGTTGCGTCGTTGGAAAGGAACTCGCTGCAGTAGTTGAGGCCGACGATACCGCCCATGTCGCGAATGGTGCGGAACTGGTCGTCGGTAAGGTTGCGTTTGACGCCGCAAACCGCACGGGAGTTGGAGTGGCTGGCGACGAAGGGACGTGTGGCGTGGGCGACAACCTCGTCAAAGCACTCATCGTTGAGGTGGGAGACGTCAAGCACCATGCCGGCGTGCTCCATCTGCGTAAGTGCCTCGATGCCGGCGGCGGTGAGGCCGGCGTGGGTATCGTGTCCGCTCGCGAGCGGTCCCTGCGCATTCCAGCTGAGCGATGACATGAGTACGCCCAAGCTCTTGAGCACCTCGATCAGCGCGGGGTCCTCGGCAAAGAACGTGGCGTTTTCGATGGTGTGGATGCAGGCGACCTTGCCGTCTTTGAGCGCGGGGCGAATGTCTGCCGCGCTGCGTACGTTGACCATGCGGTCGTGGTTGAGCATTGCCTGGCCGCTCATATGCGCCATGATCTGCGCCTGGAAGCGCGCGGCGTGGGCGGTGGGAATCTCATCGGGGACAAACGTGGCGAAGCACTGTGCCCACGGCGTGTTGCCGATCTTTGCGAGCGAGATGGCGCAGGCGTTGCCCTCGATGAGGTCGAAATCTTGCGGATGCGTTTCGTCGCCGGGGAAATAACCGTCGGTGCCGGCGGTAAAGCGCAGGTCGAGATCGAGCGTGGCCCAGCCGATTCGGTCGGCGGTGTCGCAGTGTAGGTCAAATACGGGATATGCCATGGTTCCTCCGGTTGCAGCGTTTCTTTGCAAACTGTCATTGAATTGTATGACTAGGGTATAGTTAGCGCCATATGTTCACGGCGGCCCGCGTTGTGCGCCGCCCTTATCACGGAGGTTACCATGTCCAACCAGGGCAAGAAGGTCAAGACTCATTATCGCGGCACGCTCGACGACGGCACGCAGTTCGATAGCTCCTACGATCGCGGCGAGCCGCTGGAGTTCACCTGCGGCGCCGGTCAGATGATCAAGGGCTTCGACGCCGCTGTTGTCGACATGCAGGTGGGCGAGAAGAAGACCGTGCACATTCCTGCTGCCGATGCCTACGGCGAGCACAACCCCGAGATGGTTATTACCTTCCCGGCCGAACAGGTTCCCAACATCGAGCAGATCGAGAAGGGCATGAAGCTTTTCCTGTCCACGCCGAGCGGCATGCCCGTCCCCGCCGTGGTCATCGACGTAACGCCTGAGGCCGTGACGCTCGACGCCAACCACGAGCTGGCCGGCAAGGACCTCAACTTTGATATCGAGCTCGTTGAGGTCGAGGGTTAGAGTATGCCTGAACGCTTGGTTTCGACGACATGCTTGGGAAATCTCAACGATCCGTCCTATGAGCTTTTGCTTCGCCGGGAGCTGGGCGGTGTCTTTGAAGTTGACGAGCTACTACTCGATTGGGACCAGGCCGATGCCCGCACATTTGTGGGCGTGACGGAGCTGGGGCGTACGGTCGATATTCGGCTGGGCGCTGCCGATGGCGATCGCCTTGCCGATGGCGATGCGCTTGTCATCGACCGTTCGGGCATGGTGCCCGTGGTGGTTGTCGTACGCCTGCGCAGTGCCGAGGTTTATTTGGTCGAAGTTGACCGCATGGACCCGATTGCGCTCGCGCATGCGTGCTGGGAGATCGGCAATATGCACGCGCCGCTTTTCCGAGGCGATTCGGACGAGTATACCGTGCGCATGTATACGCCGGTGCAGCCTGTTTTGGGCCGCATGCTCCGGGGCGTCGAGGGCGTTCGGCTCTCGACGGTTACCCGTGAACTCGATTCGGACCGGCGCTTTGCGTCGAGTGCGGCGGATGCCGTTGTGAGTATGGCTCCAGACTTTACGATCGTAAAAAAGGCGCGCGGCTAAGCGCGCGTATGCGCAAGACGGGCTTTGAGGGGCGACCGATCAAGGTCCGTCTTGCTGTTGATATGAGGCTTTGGGGGAAGCATATGGGTCTTGAGGGAATCAAACTGATTGCATGCGATTTGGACGGCACGTTGCTGCATCCGGGGGAGCGCGAGCTGCGTTCCGAGGCCTTTGAGCTTATCGATGAGCTGCATCGTCGTGGTATCGTGTTTATGCCGGCGAGTGGCCGTCAATATGCGAGCTTGCGCTACCTGTTTGCCCCGGTGGCCGATGAGCTCGCCTATGTATGCGAAAACGGAACCCTGGTGATGAGCGAGGGGCGTGCCGTCGTCAAGCGTTCCATGGAGCGTAGCCTTGCTATGGTTATCGCGAATACCGTGGTTGCGTATCCCCATACCGACATGACCCTTTCGTGTGAGGGGCACATCTACACCATGAGCGGCAACGATGCGTTCGTCGACCATTTGCGCTATGTGGTCCACTGCGATGTGGCGGTGGTCGACCGTCCCGAGGACATCGACGAGGATGTCATTAAGATTGGCTTCCAGACGCCCGAGGTGGATTATCCGGCGGCCCGGGAGTATTTCGAGCGCCTCTTTGGCGACCGTGTCGATGTGATGACGTCGGGAACCGCATGGACGGACTTGATCGGTTTCGGTTCGGGCAAGGGCTCCGCGCTTGCCGATTACGGTCGTGCCCTGGGTATTTCGCCCGATGAGATGATGGCTTTTGGCGACAATGAGAACGATCGCGACATGCTCAACGTCGTGGGCCATCCCTATCTGATGGAGAGCTGCAACCCCACCATGCGCGGTATCAACGATCGCGTCCGTTACGTGCACACGGTCGAAGAAGAACTGCGCCGCCTGCTCGCCGAGTAGGTTTTCGGGACATGCCTAGAAATGTACTGTTTGCTGTAACGGATGGGAAAGTAGATTTGCAGGCATGCCCCAAAGGCTACCGGCAGTCGGGGCAGAGTCCCTCAAAGATGGTGTAGTGCGAGCTGACGCTCCATCCGATTTGTTCGGATGCCCTGGCGTCGAGCTGGGCATCGAAGGGGAGCGGCACGTCGATGACGCGGCTGCACGAGGTGCAGATGATATGTGCGTGCGGCTCGATGGTGCGATCGAAGCGGCTGCCGCCCGGCGTCTTAATAGAGAGAATCTCGCCGGCGTCGGCTAAGAGATTGAGGTTGCGGTAGACTGTGCCGCGGCTGATCTTGTCATCCTGTTCGCGTACGACATTGTAGATTTCGTCGGCGGTGGGATGGTTATAGCTTTGGCGCACGGCGTCAAGAACCAGCTTTCGCTGCCTGGTATTCCTTCTTTGCACCGCCATGCGCCTCGCCTCTTTTCTATTAACGGTCGTAGGTAAATGATACCGTATTTAGCACACAATACTAATAATGAGGAGTGAAACCGTCTTCATTGGCAAGTGGGGCTCGGACCTGAGCGTCTATGAGGCGAAAACGCGTCCCCATGCGCTCATAGGAGGCATGAAGCACCTCGAGATGAGATAGGATGTTTGCCGGAGCTCCCTGTATCTCCATCTCGACTGACCCGTCTTCCTTGTTACTCACCCAGCCGGTGAGTGCGCGTGCCTGTGCGAGGTTGGTGTTGGTGAAGCGAAAACCAACGCCTTGGACTTGCCCCTCCCAGCGCAGGAAATAACGCAGGGGAGTGTCTTGAGTGGCCTCGTCGCTTGCGAGCACAGCAAGCCTGCGGCGCAGCTCGAGCTCGACGTTTGATGGTTTTTGAGGCTCTCGACTGCCGCCGGTGACGCTGGAGAAGAACGTATCGAAGAGGCCCATCGCTATGCCTGCTTGCCTGCGTCGGCCGGGAAGGTAATGCCGGCCTGCTGGCGCACGGCATCCATGATGCGCAGTGAGACGAGCGTGACATCGCGGTAGTGGCCGAGCTCGTGGCGTCCCGCCGGGGTCTCCCAAATCTCTTCCTTAACGTTATCGATGCCGCCGATGGCGGTGATAAAGTCTGCGAGTTCGTATTCCATGGTGTTGCTCGATTTGGGCAGGTCGAGCACGCGGCCGTTGTCGCCCTGTTCGCGCGGTGCCTCGGTCGCCGAGCCGCGTACGACGTCGCCGCGATAGTCGATGCGGACGTTGCGGGGCGTGGACAGATGGTCGATCTGGATAGTGCCGTGCTCGCCTTCGATCTGCGAGGGCAGCAGGTCATTCGTAATTTTGGAGTGCGCGAGCTCGACGGAGATACGGCCACCGCCGTAGCTGGCGAGGATGGAACCGCAGCCATCGATGGGGCCGTGCGTGAGCTGTCGCGTGGCGGGGTCGAGCAGAGTAGCCATGCTCGTAAGGCCGGAGGGCATGCCGAAAATCTCGACCATGGGCTCGACGGTGTAGACGCCAATATCCATGAGGGAACCCGATGCCATATTGCAGTCGAAGATATTGGTGGCGCGTCCCGCGAGAATCTCGTTGTAGCGCGAGGAATACTTGCCAAAGCGCAATGAGGCGCGGCGGATGGGGGCGATCTCGCCCAGGGCGTCCTCGATGGCGTGGAAGGCGGGATCGTGGAGGGGGCGCATGGCCTCGAGGGCCACGACACCTGCTGCCTCGGCAGCGCGGAAGACTTCCAGCGCCTGCGCTTCGGTGGCGCAGAAGGGTTTCTCGACGATGACGTGCTTGCCACCGGCGATGCAGGCAAGGGCCTGCTCGTAGTGAAGTGCGTTAGGGCTGCCGATATAGACGGCGTCGACGTCGGCGGCTACCGCAAGCTCATCGAGTGACGTAAAGTTTCGCTCGCCGCCGTGCTCGGCAGTAAAGGCGGCGCCGCGCTCGGCATTGCGCGAGAGCGTGCCTACGAATACGGCCTGGTCGTTGGCATTGACGACCTGGATAAAGTCGTCGGTAATCATGGATGTGCCGATGGTTGCGATACGCAACATGTGTCCCCCTTGCGTTGTTTGGCTTACAGGACGAGTGTAGCGCGGGAGGACACAAAAGCGTGCGAAAACGCCGTTACAGGTCGCTCTCGTTAAAGCCGGCGTCGATATCGAGGTTGCTGCCGTCGGCCGCCGTGGTGGCAAGCTCGTCGCAGCGCTCATTGAGCTCGTGGCCGGCATGCCCCTTAACCCAGATGAACTCCACTTTGTGTTTGCTCTTTGCGGTGAGCAGGCGCTCCCACAGATCGCGGTTCTTGACAGGCTGCTTGTTGGCGGTCCTCCAGCCTCGTTTTTTCCAGCCGTCAATCCAGTGTTTGTTGAAGGCGTTAACGACGTACTGCGAATCGGAATGGACCTCGACCTCGCAGGGGCGGTTAAGTGCCTCGAGCGCCACGATGACCGCCATGAGCTCCATGCGGTTGTTGGTGGTCTTGGCGTAACCGCGCGAAAGCTCGGAGGTGAAGGTCTTGCCGGCGGGGTTGGTGTATTTGAGCACGGCGCCGTAGCCGCCGCGTCCCGGATTTGATCGGGCCGAGCCGTCGGTATAGATGATGACCTTCACGGGCTTCCTTTCGTTGGGTACGTTTCGTGTGAGTGACCATTGTAGCGCCATGCCCGCCGGGGGCTAGCAATCTACGATTTCTATCCCGTCTTCCGACAGTTAGTTGGCATGGATGATGCGGTTGAGCTCGTCGAGGTATTGCTGCAAGAGGGGAGAGGGCTTGCGCTCGTCGTGCATGATATAGCCTACGTGCATCGTTGGGGCGTCTGCTAACGGGATCGATGCCATACCCCATTGCATTTCATTGGAGAGGACACCGGTCGACAGGGTGTAACCGTTCGACGTGATAAGTAAGTTAGTAAGTGTTCCGCGGTCCGAGATTCGTATGTTGCGGTCGCAAGGGATATAGCTAAAAGGTTCCTCGGCGTAATAGAAGGAGTTTGAGGTTCCCTGTTCAAAGCTGTAGCGCGTATAGGGTGTGAGGTCGGCAAGGGACAGCTGCGGGCGGCGGGCAAGCGGGTGGCGCTCGCTAACGAAGACGTGGACCGTCGCGTCGAATAGGGGATGGAAGCTCGCGCGCGCATCGGCAAAAGCCTTCTGCAGAACACGGGCGTTAAAGTCATCCAGATACAGAATGCCGATATCGCTGCGAAACGCGCGGACGTCATCGATGATCTGCGATGTGGTGGTCTCGCGCATGATGAACTCGAACTTGCTGTCGCGGCAGCGCTCGACCACGTTGACAAAGGCCTCGACCGAAAAGGCGTAGTGCTGGGCGGAGATGGCGAGGCGGGCTTGCGGGGTGCCGCCGTCCTCGTAGCGCGCCTCGAGCATATCGGCCTGCTCTACGACCTGGCGCGCATAGCCCAAAAGCTCGGTGCCGTCGTTGGTGAGCGTGACGCCGCGGCTGGAGCGCGTAAAGATCTCCAGGTGGAGCTCCTGTTCCAGGCTTTTGACGGCGTTTGAGATGTTGGACTGAGCGGTATAGAGGCGCTGAGCTGCGGCGTTAATTGAGCCGGACTCTGCCACGGCAATCAGAAAACGAAGCTGCTGAAGGGTCATCGACGCCATCCTTTCGATTGCTATCTATAAAACCGATAACAGGTTAGCGCTTTTAAGTGATTGACCGAGCGAAACAATGCTCGTACTATTCAAAACACACAAAGGCGGTAGGTAATTAAACCGACCACAGAACCGGGATGCGAAAGGAGGCCCGCATATGAATTGCTTACCAAGACGAATGCCGGGCTCCTGTTTGCGCCCGTCGGCGTGATCAGGAGACAGCGACTTACTTCTCTCTTTTTATTTACTTTCGTTCGATCAAGGAGATCATCATGAGCCAGTTCATCAACAACCCCGAGCACACCTTTGGTTTCGATACCCTGCAGCTTCACGTTGGCCAGGAGAGTGCCGATCCTGCATCCGACTCCCGCGCCGTGCCTATCTACCAGACCACGAGCTATGTGTTCCGCAACTCCCAGCACGCCGCCGACCGCTTTGGTCTTGCCGACGCCGGTAACATCTACGGCCGTCTGACCAACTCCACCCAGGGCGTCTTCGAGGACCGTATCGCCGCACTCGAGGGTGGCGTGGCAGGTCTCGCCGTCGCCTCCGGTGCTGCTGCCATCACCTATACCCTGCAGGCTCTTGCCCAGGCCGGTGACCACGTGGTGGCTCAGAAGACCATCTACGGTGGCTCCTACAACCTGCTGGAGCATACGCTCTCCCAGTTTGGCGTCGAGACCACGTTTGTCGACGCTCATAACCTGGAAGAGGTCGAGGGGGCCATCAAGGACAACACCACGGTCATCTATCTCGAGACGCTCGGCAACCCCAACTCCGACATCCCCAACATCGACGCCATCTCCGAGATAGCCAAGAAGCACGGTCTGCCGGTTGTCGTCGACAACACCTTTGGCACCCCGTATCTGTTCCGTCCGCTGGAGCATGGTGCCAACATCGTCGTCCACTCCGCAACCAAGTTCATCGGCGGCCACGGCACCTCGCTGGGCGGTGTGATCGTCGACGGCGGTAACTTTGACTGGAAGGCGAGCGGTAAGTACGCCCAGATCGCTGAGCCCAACCCCTCCTACCACGGCGTTTCGTTTGCCGAGGCTGCCGGTCCCGCCGCCTTCGCAACCTATGTCCGCGCTATCCTTCTGCGTGACGAGGGTGCCTGCATCAGCCCGTTCAACGCCTGGGTCCTGCTCCAGGGCACAGAGACTCTGTCGCTGCGCGTTGACCGTCATGTCGAGAACACCAAGAAGGTCGTTGAGTTCCTGACCGGTGACACCCATGTTGCCAAGGTGAACCACCCGAGCCTGCCTGAGCACCCCGACCATGAGCTCTACAAGCAATATTTCCCCAACGGCGGTGCCTCGATCTTTACCTTTGAGATTAAGGGTGGCCAGGAGGCCGCCTGGAAGTTCATTGATCATCTACAGGTGTTCTCGCTGCTCGCCAACGTGGCCGACGTCAAGTCGCTCGTCGTGCACCCGGCTACCACCACGCACTCCCAGCTCTCTGCCGAGGAGCTCGCCGAGCAGAACATCACGTCCTCCACGATCCGTCTTTCCATCGGTACCGAGAACGCCGAGGATATCATTTGGGATCTGAAGCAGGCTTTCGCCGCGCTGGACGAGTAAGGCGACTTGTGCAATGACCCCTTGCGACTCGATAGGTATAACTGCATAAAATGCCTGCTCAAGGCGCCTGTGCGAACAATGGTTGCACAGGCGTCTTTTTTGCATAGAGAGGGCGCAAAAACAGGGTTTTTGACATGCTTTATGCATTCGAGTTGTGGAAAACTCCTGTTGAGAGGATGTGAGTTTTACGCAATTGACGTGCGCCTTTTGAGTAAAACCGCAGGTCGCGATTTGCTCGGGGTACTATGCAGCGCGATCGAATCACACGCAGCTCAAACGCAGCAAAAACGCACTACGGAGGTTTCCAGCTACATGAGGATCGATTCACGAAAACCGAAAGCCGCCGCCCTTTCCGCCGCTCTGACCGTGGCACTTTTGGCGGGCGCCGGTGCAACTGATGCCCACGCGGCAACACTGTCCGACACGGTTGGATCCACGCCGTCCGAGACGACGCTGGTGCAGCCCGTCGACTATCGCAGCGACGGCTTTGGCTCCATGCAGGAGTGGAACGCCTCGATGGAGGCCAAGCGCGATTCCCTTGAGATGCGTGCTCAGATCATCATGAACATGTACGGTGACTATGCCACCGATGACGAGCGCGCTGTACTGCAGAGTTGTATCGACGGTGCGGGCAGTCTTTTGACGATGGAGGAGGTCGACGCGAAGTCGACCGAGCTCGATGAGCTGCGCACTGCACTTGAGGATGCCAAGCGCGAAGCGCTCGAGGTTGCTGCCGCCGAGGCGGAGGCTGCCGAGGCCGCCCAGGCTTCGTACTACAACGCCGGTTACACTCCGTCCTACGCGTCTGCCGCGTCCTACGCGAACGGATCGGGCCTGACGCGCTCTGCGGGTGTCAATAACTACAACGGTCGCCGCGAGACCTATTACAGCAGCAATGTGCTTTATCACTATCGCACGGGCGAATGGACTCAGGATTCTGAGGGCTTCTGGCGCGATTCCGACGGCTATTACGTTGTTGCCGCGGGCGATATGGCCCAGGGCTCGACCTTTACGGGCTCCAAGGGTGATTGCAAGGTCTATGACTCCGGCTGCGC
>DBFAHJ010000006.1:0-5615 GCA_048227095.1 Collinsella aerofaciens
TTGTTCTGGTTTTGGTCGTCCATGATGCCCTTTAGCTCGTTACCAACAACGTGTACGCGCTCATTGTAAGCCCCTTGTTATTTGTAGCTGGGGACATACTCGGTATTTAAGCTCTGGTTCAAAGAACCTTAACCTTCCTAAAACCTAAGTCATACGCACTTAGATATGCTTATAGTACTGGACTCAAAAAACTTTATAGTCGATGTATATATGAGCACTGGGTGGGCATATATAAGAGCGTCAAAAGAAGTCCCAGTCACCTGGAAGATGACTCGGCAGTCCTATAAAGGAGTGGTAAACATGGCAAGCATGGTTCCTTATCGTTCGGTTTTTGGCGTTCGTCCCTCTGCAAGCTCGCTGTTCGATCTGTTTGATGATATGAGCGACCTAGCGAACAGCTCGATTGCCTCTAAGGCGTTCCCCGTTGACGTTGAGGATAAGGGCGATGGCTATGAGGTCAAGGCTTATCTGACCGGCGTCGCCAAGGACGATATCGATGTCGAGCTTAACGAGGGCCGTCTGTCCATTAGCGTGAATGTCGAGGAAGACGAGGAGAACGAGGGCAAGAACTTCCTGCAGAAGGAGTTCAGCTCGTACAGCGCGACGCGTGGCGTGTATCTTAAGGACGCTTCGAGCGAGGGCCTCTCGGCTAAGTACGCTGACGGCATCCTGACCGTTACGGTTCCCAAGATCGTCGAGAAGAAGAACGTTACGAAGATCTCCATCGAATAACTTCGTTGGTGTTCTTCGCTATTAAAAGACAACAAAAGGGGCTGGGAAGCGATTCCCGGCCCTTTTTGTTGTTTAGGACAGTCTATTGAATGGTTGCCGGTTGATACTGACTCGCAGGGCGTATCGAGAGTTTTCGCGATCCTTGGAGAAGGGTTGCGGAGCTGCCGACCTCGTCATCCAGGGTTGCGGCCAGAGCTTTGGCATAGCTTTTGACGGTAAGGCTCGGACGATTGTTATCTTGGCTGATATGCATGGCAATGAGCTGTTCGGTGCGATCGGTAACAAGTTCGCGCGCGGCTTCGGCGGCTTGGCCATTGGAGAGGTGTCCCCTTTCAGACAGGATGCGCTCCTGAAGAAAGCGGGGATATTCTCCCTCGCGCAGCATGGTCACATCGTGGTTGCTTTCGAGTGCGAGGACTCGACAATCTTTGAGGGTGTTCATGGCTTGGCTCGATAGCTCTCCGGTGTCGGTGGCAAAGCCGATGGAATCATCGAGGGTGTCGAATCGATAGCCGACTGGATTGATGACATCGTGTGACGTTGAGTAGGTTTGCACGTGGATGCCGGCAATGGATAGGGTGTCACCGGGATCGAATTCCTCGACAGGCAGATGCGAAAGATTTTCTTTGCTCGAAAGAGTGCCCCTGCTGGCAAAGAGGGGGCCGTGCCAGTGCTTGCACCAGACATCGAGGCCCTTGATGTGATCGCTATGCTCATGAGTAATGAGAAGAGCCGAGACGTTGTCTGCCGAGAGCCTCAGTTCTGCCATGCGCTTTAATGTCTCGCGGGGAGACAGTCCGTCATCGACCATAATGAGCCCCTGCGGGCCCTCGATGAGTGCGCAGTTGCCTTTAGAGCCACTGCCGAGGATATGAAGGTGCAGGCAAGACATAAGATTCCAAAGGATACAATGGGTGCGGACGAATAAAGGAGGAAGCGAATGCCAACGGTATCACAGCATTACGGACACCATGCCGTGCCTGGGGCAGTCGATGAGACCCGGACGAGGCAGCAGGCAGCTCCTGTCGTGCTCATGGTATCAGGCGGCGCGGACTCGACGGCACTGCTTCTTATGGCGTGCACATCAAAGCTGGATATCCAAGACGGACGCGGTGTTGCCCCCATTGCTCGCGAGCGCCTGCATGTGCTGCATGTAAACCATCATCTGCGCGGCAAGGCGTCCGATGGCGACGAGGCCTTTGTGCGTGAGCTCTGCGCGCAATATGGTTTACCGCTGTGTGTGGAGCACGCTTATTTTGATGGGGAGTCGGGCAATATTGAGGCCGCGGCCCGCGAGGTGCGCTATGCCGCGGCGCGGAGGTATGTTCGCGAACTCTGCGCCCAGACGGGGGCGCCGCGAACGGCGGCTCGTATCTGCACCGCGCACACGTCTTCGGATCGCGCGGAAACGTTTTTGATGAACGCGATTAAGGGTTCGGGGCCCGCTGGTCTATCGAGCATTCCTCGCCGGAGGAATATCGTGGTGCGTCCCTTGCTCGACCTAACTCATGGCGAGCTTGTGGGCTATCTACAGGTACATGGTCAGCCGTGGCGTGAAGACGAGAGCAATGAGGATATCTCGTATCTGCGAAACTACGTGCGCCATCGGGTAATGCCAGTGGTGGCACAGCGTAATGCGAGCGTGTGCAAGACGATTGGCGCCGCCTGTGAGATCTTGGGTGACGAAGACGCGTTTCTATCCCAGCTGTCGGCGCAGGCGTTTCGAAGCTGCCTGCGCAAGGAGGCGGCGGGCGCGCTAGTGCTCGATGCCAGACGCCTTGCTGCGGCCGAGGTGGTAATCGCGCGGCGCATCGTGCGACTGGCGATTAAGCGCATCGATCCGGACGCTCGTCCAGAGATGCGACATGTGGAGCGAGTCCTTTCCTGCGTTGCCGAGGGCGCCGGCTCGGTCACGCTTCCGGCGGGGATTGACGCACGCATTGAGTTTGGCATGCTGGCGTTTAAGGCGCCGGCGGCTCGCGAGGGCCTGGTCGCGGACTGGGTTACCGTACCCGGTCGTTTGCCGTTGGGCGGGGGACGTATGCTGGTCACAGAACCGATGGCCGTTGAGCCGGGATGCGATATCGTGCGTCGCGCCCGTGAGCTTGCGGCTGCCGGGGAAGTGACAGCTTTGGTAGACGCGGCTGCCCTGGGTTTTGCCGACAGCGATAGTGAGCGGATCCTGGCGGGCTCGCGTGGCAAGATCCCTGTCGAGGCGCGATTGGCGCGCCTGTGGGTGGACGGTCCCGCACCGGGAGACGTGATGTGCCCGTTAGGGATGAGTGGCCGAAGCAAGAAAGTATCCGACTTGCTAGGCGAGGCTCGCATTCCCGTTTCCGAGCGCGCCGGCGTGCCCATGGTGAGGACGGCGCCGGGAGGTGCCGTGGTGTGGGTCGCCGGAGTTCGCGCGGACGAGCGTTTTAAGTGCACGGCCGCAACGCGCGTGGCATATCTGCTTCGTGTGGTCGATGCGGAATAGCGTCCTACGCCAGCTATTCTGTGCGGCGTTGACGGTATTCCCGCGCTGATGGTGCGCGGGCTGGAAAATATACCCCGTGCGCTGCTAGAATGTGTAGTTCGCGTCCATACGGCGGTGTGTGGGCGATTAAGCACAAGAAAGGGTTGTCATGGCTTCTCAACATCCGGATATCGAGAAGGTTCTGTTTACGCAGGAGGATATCGACGGCATCGTTTCTCGCCTGGGCGAGGAGATCACTCGCGACTACGCGGGTAAGGATCTGGTGCTGATCGCGGTTCTGCGCGGTGCCGTTGTCTTTATGGGCGACCTGATGCGCAAGATTGAGCTACCGACCAACATCGATTTCATGGCTGTTTCGAGCTATGGCGACGGTGTGAAGTCTTCGGGCATCGTGCGTATCATTAAGGATCTGGATATCGACATCCGTGGTCGCGACGTGCTGATCGTCGAGGACATTCTGGACTCGGGCCTGACCCTCAAGTACCTGATGAAGAACCTCGAGAGCCGCAAGCCCGCTTCGCTGGAGGTCGCTGCCTTCCTGTGGAAGGACGTTGAGGACCGCACCTCGGCCATCACGCCCAAGTATGTTGGAACCCATTGCCCCGATGCCTTTGTGGTGGGCTACGGCCTCGACTATGCCGAGCGCTATCGTAACCTTCCGTATCTGGGCATTTTGAAACCGGAGGTTTATTCGTAAGATGCCCGACGACCATAACGATAACAATTCCCAGACTCCCCGGGAGCCTAAGATCCCGGGGATGCCCGGAGGCAAGAAGCCCACGCGTACGGGCTGGCTGTATTTTCTTTTGGCTTGCGCGCTTCTGGGCTATGCCTTCTTTAATATGGGTTCCGGCTTTGCCAGCTCCAGCAATACCGTTAAGCTCGCGACGAGCGAGATGGTCAGCGCCATCAAGCAGGATTGCGTCGAAGATCTGACCTATACGGTTCAAGACGGAAGCGTGACGGGTCATTACTGGAAGACAAAAAAGGACAAGGGCGATACGAGCGAGCTCAAGAGCTTCTCTTCGACCTATGTCGGCTCCGATTCGCTTGCCGAGCTCATGGCGGAGCACCCCGATACCAAGTACATCGTCAACACCAACGATCCCGATTTTTGGGGCGACTTGGCGATGAGTGTGCTTCCGACGATCGCCCTTATCGCCATCATGTTCTACTTTATGCGCCAGATGATGGGCGCCAACAACAGGAACATGCAGTTTGGCAAGACCAACGCCAAGACCAACGAGGCCACACGCCCCAAGGTCAAGTTTGAAGACGTTGCCGGAGTGGACGAGGCAGTCGAGGAGCTCGAGGAGATCCGTGACTTTTTGAGCGATCCGGATCGCTATCGCAAGCTGGGCGCCAAGATCCCGCGTGGCGTGTTGCTGGTTGGCCCTCCGGGCACCGGTAAAACGCTGCTGGCCAAGGCCGTTGCCGGCGAGGCGGGCGTGCCGTTCTTTAGCATCTCGGGTTCCGACTTTGTCGAGATGTTCGTAGGTGTCGGCGCCAGCCGTGTGCGTGACCTCTTTAAGGAGGCCAAGTCCCAGGCCCCGTCGGTCATCTTCATCGATGAGATCGATGCCGTGGGACGTCAGCGCGGAGCTGGCTTGGGCGGCGGTCACGACGAGCGTGAGCAGACGCTCAACCAGCTGCTGGTCGAGATGGACGGCTTTGAGGAAAGCGAGTCGGTCATCCTGATCGCCGCCACCAACCGCCCCGACATTCTGGATCCGGCGCTGCTGCGTCCCGGTCGTTTTGACCGTCAGGTTACGGTCGACCGTCCGGATGTGAAGGGCCGCGAGCAGATCTTGCGCGTGCATGCCGAGAACAAGCCGATGGACGAGGACGTTAAGTTTGAGAAGCTCGCCCAGATGACCGTTGGCTTCACTGGTGCCGATCTGGCAAATCTGCTCAACGAGTCTGCGCTGTTGGCTGCCCGCCGCCATCGTTCCGTGATCTCGATGGACGAGGTCGAGGAATCGATGGAGCGCGTGATTGCCGGACCGCAGCGCAAGGGTCGCGTGATGACCGAGGCCGAGCGCACCACGATTGCCTACCACGAGAGCGGTCACGCCCTGGTGGGTCACATCCTGGAGCACTCCGATCCGGTTCACAAGATCTCGATCGTCAGCCGCGGCCAGGCTTTGGGTTACACGCTGCAGCTTCCGCAGGAGGACCACTTCCTCAAGACCAAGAACGAGATGCTCGACGAGCTCGCCGTGTTCTTGGGTGGCCGCGTTGCCGAGGAACTCATGTGCGACGACATCACGTCGGGCGCGAGCAACGATCTGGAGCGCGCGACCAAGATGGCGCGCGAGATGGTCACGCGCCTGGGCATGAGCGAGGAGCTTGGAACGCAGGTGTTTGGTGAGGCGCAGCATCAGGTATTCCTGGGCCGCGACTA
>DBFAHJ010000007.1:0-21539 GCA_048227095.1 Collinsella aerofaciens
ATGGAGATGCAGTGGCAGCACTGCTGCTACATCCACTCCGGCGAGTATTTCCACGGTCCTTTCGAGGCTACCGAGCCCGGCGTGTTCTACTTTGTGCAGCTCGGATCGGGCGAGTGCCGCCCCATGGAGGAGCGCGCGCTGGCGTTCCTCAACACGCACACCGATACGGTTATGGTGCTCGATGCACTCGAGTACGGCGTGGGCGAGGTGCCCGCCAGCGTGCGTTCGTACCTGGAGCCGATATTCTTCTACAACATGAGCTGCGAGCTGCGCGCCGCCCGCGGCAAGGTGTTCGATCACAGCCCCGAGGTTCGTCGCTACATGGGCATCGAGCAGTACTAATCGAGTGGTATTAGGTTACCGGGTTAACAACTTTTCACGACGGGGCCCTTGCCAAGCGCGGGTCCCGTTTGCGTTGCGGTGCCCTTTCCTGTTTGTTGGAAAACGAAGTCTAATACTTTTCCGCGAAGTGAACGACCTGTTTTGGACCCCCGAAGCATCCACACTTTTTGGCGGCAAAACCGCAGGAAAACCTCGACGAAACCGCAGGAAACAGCGCCTGAAAAATGTCGATGCTTCGGGGGTCCAATTTTGCTCGTTCACTTCGCGGAAAAGTATTTAACTTCGATTCGTATGGGCACTGCGTGAGTCAAAAATGCGGGCCGCTCCGGTAGTATTCCGGCGCGGCCCGCTTGGTATCGCGCTTAGATTCGCGAGATTGCGGCGATTGACGGCCTACTTGCCGACAACGCCTTCGGCGTCCCACCAGTCGAGCTGGGCGATGTTGTCGCGGATGTGCTGGCAGCTCTTGTGGAAGCCCTCGAGTTCGTACTCGGAAAGGTCCAGCGTGTAGACCTCCTCGACGCCCTCGGCACCGATCACGCACGGTAGGGAGGTAAAGATGCCCTCCTCGCCATACTGGCCGGTCATAAGCGTAGAGGCCGAGAGCACGGCGTGCTCGTTGTGCAGCACGGCGGCGCAGACGCGCGCGGCGGAGTTGGCGACGGCGTACTCGGTGCACTGCTTGCCCTGGTAGGTCACATAGCCGCCCTTGCGAGCGAGCTCCTCGACCTCCATGTGGTCGAAGGCGTACTTGTCGGGGTTCTCGGCCTGGAGCTCGTTGAGGCTCTTGCCGGCGATGGTCGCGGCCTTAAAGGCGGCCAGCTGGCTAAAGCCATGCTCGCCGATCATGTAGGCGTCGATGGACTTGGGGCTCACGCCGACCTTCTTGGAGATCTCGGTGCGCAGGCGAGCGGAGTCCAGACCGCAGCCCGAGCCGATGATCTTCTTGGGATCGTAGCCGGTCAGGTGCCACAGCTCGGTACACACGACGTCGCAGGGGTTGGAGATGCTTACAAAGATGCCGTCAAAGCCGGCGTCGACGATGCGCTTGGCAAAGGTGCGGGCGGCGTCGGTGGTAAAGAACAGCTCACCGTCACGGTTGCGGGCGGCCAGCGCAACCTTGCCGGCGGCGTTGACGATGACGTCGCAGCAGGCCAGCTCCTCGTAGTGGTCGTAGCAGTTGACGATCTTGGTGTTGTACGGGACAAACGAAAGGGAGTCGCGCAGGTCCTGGACCTCGGATGTCACCTTGGCCTCGTTGATATCGCACAGGTACAGCTCATCGGCAATGCCCTGCATGAGCAGGCTGTTGGCGACATGCGCTCCTACGTGGCCCTGGCCGACCACACCGATCTTACGCGTCTGGTACATATATGTATCCTTTCGGCCGAGTTTTTCGCGTCGAACCATTGTAGCGTCCTGCTGCCACTTTGCTAGGCTAAAGCGCCGTAGATTTTTGGGACATGCCTTAATTTCTACTTTTGGAGTGATTTGGGCCGCTGGCGGCATCGCGGGGCGATACACTCGCGCGGATGGGGCTGCTCGTTGTACCATAGCTGCAACTGACTCATAAGGAGCATCTATGCCCATTCGCATTCCCGACGCCCTCCCTGCCGCCGCGCAGCTCGAGAGCGAGAACATCTTTGTCATGACCGAGTACCGCGCGCTACATCAGGACATCCGTCCGCTGCGCGTGCTTGTCCTCAACCTCATGCCCACCAAGATCGCCACCGAGACACAGATCATGCGCAAGCTCTCCAACACGCCGCTGCAGGTGGAGGTGGACCTGCTGCGCACCAAGACGCACGAGGCCACGCACGTAAGCGCCGGCCACCTGGAGACGTTCTACCGCACGTTCGACGACATCCGCGACATCCACTACGACGGCCTGATCATCACGGGCGCGCCGGTGGAGCAGATGCCGTTCGAAGAGGTCGACTACTGGCCCGAGCTCTGCCAGATCATGGATTGGTCTACCACGCACGTGCACTCCACACTGCACATTTGCTGGGGCGCGCAGGCGGGGCTCTACCATCATTACGGTATCCAGAAGTACGACCTGCCGGCAAAGGCGAGCGGCGTGTTCGAGCATTATCTGGTGAAGCCGCAAAGCCCGCTGGTCCGCGGCTTTGACGACCGTTTCTATGCCGTGCATTCGCGCAACACCGATGTGCGCCGCGAGGACGTGGAGGCCGAGCCGCAGCTTGAGGTTGTGGCCGTGTCTGACGAGGTTGGCCTGTACATCGTCAAGTCGACCGACAGCCGTCGCTTCTTTGTATTTGGCCACCCCGAGTACGATACCGACACGCTGCGCCTGGAGTACGAGCGCGACGTGAAGCGCGGGCTCAACCCGGAGGTGCCGGCGCATTACTTCCCGGGCGACGACCCCACCGCCGAGCCGCGCAACGTCTGGCGCAGCCAGGCTCAGCTGTTCTACACCAACTGGCTCAACTACTACGTCTACCAGACCACGCCCTACGACCTGGCCCGCGCCGGCGAGGAGCACTAGGCCTGTCGGGAGGTGCGCCAGCCGCTAGGCGCTGATGATGTGGGACAGCGGCAGGTCGTGGGCGTCGGTGGGAACGTGGTCGACACGCTGCTCGTCAAAGGCGATGCCGATGATTTGACATGCGGGTGAGAGCATAGGCAGGTAGCGGTCATAGCAGCCGCCGCCGTAGCCCAGGCGCGCGCCGGCGCGGTCGAAGGCTACGAGCGGCACGATGATCATGTCGAGAGCTTCGGCAGGCACGATGGGGAAGCGGCTGCTGTCGACGTCCGTGGCGGCGAAGGCCCGCGTGGGGTGGGCGATAAACGGAGCCGCGGACGCATCGCCGGCAGAGACTGCCCGCATGCACATGCGCTGGCCACAAGCCATGGCATCTGTTGCCGAGAACATGCACGGATAGGCCACGCGCCAGCCGCGTTTGGCAGCCGCAGCGGCAAACGCGGCAGGGTCGACTTCGGAACCCATGGCGGCATAGACCGCAACGGCGCGTTGGCCCGCAGTGCCGCTGGAGTCCATCAGCTCAACAAGTCGCGCGCATACAACAGCAGACTTCGCCGCCCGCACATCCAAATCAATCGCATCGCGTCGGGCAATCACCGTCCGCCGCAATTTAGCCTTGTCCATCCCAACCTCCTCTAGCAAACCTGCCAAAAAGGGACAGGTTTATTTTGGCAGGTTTTATCTGGGCAAACAGCAAAACAACCACGAAGGGGATACATGCACCTTCGTGGTGGTCTGTGTTGTGATGGGTGTCTGCGGCGGTTTGTCTCGATCTGTAACAGTAGCTCGGCAAAATTGGACTTAGATGTTACAGATTGAGACAAAGAGCTGGTGCCGTTCGGGAACGTCTCGATTTGTAACATCTGGAGCCGATATTGCCGTCTAGATGTTACAGATTGAGACAAACCGCCGCGGTGGGCTGCGCCGCCCCGCCCAAGCCACAGAAAAAGGTAGATTTCCGGGCATGTCCCAAAAATCTACCTTTGTGCGTTAGCCCAGCAGGTCGATGACGTTAAAGCCGGCGTTGCTCTTGGCGATGACGTCGCGGCCGCCAAAGACGCAGGTGGGTGACTCGGCTGCGATGCGCGTTACGTCGGCGCCGAGCGAGCGAAGCTCACCGGGCGTGGCGGCGAGCATCTGGGCGCGGCGCTCCTCGCGCGCATGCGGATCGAGCCCGGCCAGGTAGGTCGTGTTGCGGCGCTTGGTGAGCGCGTACGGCTTCACCGGCGCGTCCATGCCGCTCACGCAGCTCACGATAAAGCCCTCAAAGGCGGCCTCGTCGGGATCAAAGCTGCCGAGCCATTCGCCCGCGCGCGCCACGCGCTCAATCGAGGGGTCGATTGCCGGGTCGCGGTAGGTGTAGAACGCCGCCTGACGCTCGCCGGCCGCGCGGAATCCGCAGCCGTACGCGCCGCCCTTAACGCGGATCTCGTTCCACAGATAGTCGTAGGAGAGCGCGTTGGCGGCAACCGCCCAGGCGCCCGTCACGTCGATGCCCAAGCGACGCGGGTCGCACGCGCTTGCCGCAAAACAGATGTCGCTGGGGATGACAAAGGCCTCGTGGCGGTCGCACGGCGTCGGCACCACGAGCGCGTTGCGGCCGGCATCGGCGCCGTCGCCAGCGCCCAGCTCCAGGTCGCCCGCGGCGGCCCAGTATGCGTTAAAGTCCTCGTCGCTGCCGGTAAAGCTCGCCAGGCAGCCATCGGCCACAAAGATGCGGCCTGCCAGCTCGGCAAGCTTGGTACGCAACCCGTTCACGCGCTCGTCAAAGTGGTCGAGCAGGTCGCGCAGGAACAGATAGAAGTCCACGCCCGAAAGCTGCTCGCGCACCACGGCCGAAGGCGAGCTGTAGCTCATCGCGCGACCGAGCGCCTCCGAGTGGCCGTTGTTGATAAAGCCCTGCTCAAGCCCAATGCGAATCTGTGTGAGCACGTCGCGCACGCGGTCGGCGTCGGCATCTGCCAAAAGCGTGCTCGACCATACCTCGCGCGGCAGACTCGCCAGCGCATCGATCTTCTCGGACAGGGCGCCGGCGCTCACCAGCAGGTAGGGGCGCACGCCGTCCACTTCGGGCTGCGTCATGACCTCGGTCGTAAAGCTCAAAAAGCCGAGCTTGCCAGCGAGCAAGTTGTCGAGTTCCTCGGCCGAGTGCTCGCGCGTGGGCAGCTGCTTAAGCAGGCGGCAGAGCAGTGTCACATAGGGCAGGTCCTCAAACGCGACGCAGTTCAGGTCGAAATACTGCATGGCGTAGGCCAGACGGTTGGTGGGGATGCCGTGGCGCAGGCAGGGGATGGGCACGGTCGTGTCCACGATCAGTGGCGGCTCGGGGCGCGCCTCGCCAATGTCGGACACGCGCAGGCGCGGCAGCGTGGCCTTGGCCTCGGGTGTGTCTTCCGCCTCCTGCGCGGCACGCAGCGCGGCCGTGCGCTCGACCACGTCGGTCAGCTCGGCATCGGTCATGGCATCGCGCTTGGCTGCCAGCTCGGCGGCCTCGGCACCCTCCGAACCCTCGGCGGCGTCCACCGGCACCAGCTCGACCAGTGCCATGTGGTCGTTTTCCAGCACCAGCTCGCGCAGCAGGTCCTCAAAATAGCTGCCGTCCAGCTCGCTACGCAGCTCCTCGTACACCGGGCCGTACTTGAGCGCCAGCGTCGCGGCGTCGTCATCGTAGAGCCAGGTGCTCAGCGCGTCGCACGCAATGGCCACGCCGTCGGCGATGCCATAGTCACGCTGGCGCAGGTCGTACTCGTTGCTGCTGATGATGGCTTCCAGACGCTCGCGCGGAACTCCGTGCTCGCACGGGTCGCGGCAGGCGTCCTGGAACACGCGACGCAGCTCGCGCGCCACACCGGGCTGTGCGTTTTGCAGCATGATGAGCTCGTAGGGCTGCAGGCTCTCGGCCGCGGTGTAGCTCACCACGTTGCCGCCCAGGCCGGCGGCCAGAATGGCCTTCTTAACCGGCGCTTCGTTGGAGCCCAGCAGCGCCTCGAACAGGATATCCGCCGCGATCGTGCGCTTGCGGTCGAGCGCGCTGCCCAGCACAAGGCCCAGGCCCACCAGGGCGTTCTCGGGTGTGGTGGCCATCTCGATGCGCTTGTACTCGCAGGTCACGGGCGCCTGCGCGTCCAACGGATTGGGCGCCAGCGTGGACGGGTCCTCGCCGGCGGCAACGGCAGCGTCCATGCGGCGGCTCGCGGCACTCGGCTGCGACAGATAGCGCTCGTCCAAAAAGGCCAGTGCGCGGTCCACGTCCAGGTCGCCGTAGAGCGTGATGTAGGAGTTGGAGGGATTGTAGTGTCGCGCGTGCGTGTCCAGGAACTGCTCGTAGGTGAGCGCGGGAATCGCGCGCGGGTCGCCGCCGCTCTCGTGCGCATAGGCGGTGTCGGGATAGAGCGCGGCGTTGACGGCATCGTCCAGCACGCTCATGGGATCGGACAGCGCGCCCTTCATCTCGTTGAACACCACGCCGTTATAACGCAGCGTGCCCTCGTGCAGGCTCGCGGCGCTGCTGTCGCCGTCGCCCTCCGGCAGGTCCAGTTCGTAGTGCCAGCCCTCCTGCTCAAAAATGGTGGGCTTGGTATAGATGGCCGGGTTGAACACCGCGTCCAGGTACACGTCCATCAGGTTGTACAGATCCTGCTCGTTGGTGGTGGCAACGGGGTAGATGGTCTTGTCGGGGTAGGTCATGGCGTTGAGGAACGTCTGCATGGAGCTCTTGATCAGGTCGACAAACGGCTCCTTGACGGGAAACTTGGCCGATCCGCACAGCACCGAGTGCTCAAGAATATGGAACACGCCGGTGGAATCGGCCGGCGGCGTCTTAAAGCCAATGGCAAAGGCCTTGTTTTCGTCGTCGCACGCCAGGTACAGCAGACGAGCGCCCGAGGCAGTGTGTCGCAGCACGTAAGCGTCCGAGTCGAGCTCGGGCACGGTCTCGCGGCGCTCGACGGCAAAGCCGTGGCAGGTAGTGCCGGGCACCAGCAGTGCAGCGGCTGCGGCGCGCGGGTCGGTTGAGGTGGTGGGCATATGCAGTCTCCTTTGACGCCCCAGCGGGGGCGAATCGAGTCGAATCCTCGAGAGTATACCCATATGGGGCCGCGACCCTGCGGCGAACTGGAGACGATGCCAGCGGATTGGGCGAAGGGCTCGCGTGCCCGCCGCACGAGCGTGGAAAATTGGACACTCGCCAAACGAGAGTGGATATTCGGACGGACGAGCGAGGATTTCCGGATACCTATCGAACGAGAGTGGATATTTGGACGGAATTTGCCGCAAAAGCCCCAAAAACCGTCCAAATATCCACTCTCGATATCCGACCGTCCGAAAATCCTCGCTCGTCCATCACTCGCGTATCTCTCGTCCCTCATTCGTCTCTAATATGAGAGATGACAGGAAGATGAGAGAAAAATATGAGAGATAACTGAGCAGCAAAGAGACAGGCAATCATGGTATTGTCTCAATACCAATTGTTCTACCAGCAAAAATATGTATAAATGAAGCAAATGGTAGACATTCCATCTCTATCTATCTCTTATCTCTAAGCCGAGAGATAGAGAGATAGATGAGAGATAATTACGAGAGATAACTGAGAGACGAGGGAAATCTATCCGCGGCATTCTCCGCAGGACCGAGCGAAAGGACGTGCAGATGAACGAAAACGAGCTGACCGGTCTGCTTGAGTCTTTAAGGCGTATGGGCTCGGATGATCTTAACGTCGAAGTGAAGGAGAGCGCCACGACGCTTTCCCGCGATGTGTGGGAAACGGTGAGCGCATTCGCGAACACTGCCGGCGGAATCATCGTGCTCGGAGTGAGTGAGCGCGCAGGTTTTGTCCCGGTTGAGAACTTCGAGACCGAGAAAGTGCTCAACCAATTTGTGTCAGGCATGGGTGATGCGGGCGGTCGAGGAAAGCTGGCCAATCCGCCTAAATACACGATCGAGCGAGTGGAGCTTCAGGACGTCATCGTTCTCGTCATTACGATTGAGGAGCTCGATCCGTCGAGCAAGCCCTGCTATGTCATAGAGCGGGGCGCCCAGGGCGGCAGCTACAAGCGCATCGATGACAAAGATGTGCCGCTTTCATCGACCGAGGTGCTCGCATTGGCGTCATACGGTCGAGCGACTCCGAGCGATCGGGACGCGGTGGCGGGTGCGGACGCGGACAATCTCGACGAGACGCTGGTCGACCGTACGATAGATCGGGCTTTCTCGTTGACGCCCCGGGCAATGCGCGGCGCGCCGGACAAACAAACGAAGCTGGAGCGCCTAAATATCCTTGATTCCCAGGGCAATGTCACCAAGGCTGGACTCCTAGTTGTGGGCACCTACCCTCAGCAGTTCTATCCCAAGCTCTTCATTGACGTGGCTGTCCATGCGGGAATTCAGAAGGGCATGGCGGGGTCGCTGAGGTTCATGGACCGCACAATCTGTGAGGGAACGTTGGGCGAGATGATCTCGGATGCCGTCGCAGCCGTCGCCAAGAATTTGCGGCGAACCTCGACCGTCCAAGGCGTCTCGCGTGTCGACTCGCTTGAGATTCCCGAGGAGGTTCTGCGCGAGGCAATCGCCAACGCCGTAATCCATCGAGAATACGGGGATCGGTTCTGTGGACAATCGATTGCCGTCGACGTCTTTGATGATCGTGTCGAGGTGACAAATCCTGGCGGCCTTTACGGGGGAAAGACTCGCGAGAACTTGTTTGACGGCAGCTCCCGATGCCGTAACGCGACGCTTGTGAAGCTCATGTCGATTGTCCCGCTGCCGGATGGCGCAGGTTCGCCGGCTGAGGGCAATGGCTCGGGCATCCCGATGATGATCGATGCCATGCGCGCGCATGGTCTGGCCGGGCCCCTGTTCTGCCCGGGATTCGATCGGTTCAAGGTCGTACTTTACCGTTCAAAGATCGAGCCGGTCGATCATGGCGGGGGCTTAATTGTGACGGCACTCAAACACTACGGCGAGCTGGGGACGCGCGAGCTGGCAGAGCACACAGGGCTCACAATTTCCCAGGTTAGGTCGCGCGTCAACGCGCTCATTGCTCAAGGCGAGCTTGAGCCCACGGCGCCGGCGACGAGCCGCAACCGCAAGTATCGACTGTCGGAGCGCGTGGGATAGATGCGTTAGTGGACGAGGCGACCCAATAATCGACCCTCGATTGGCGTCCATTAAGGTAAAGCGGTTGTTGCCCAGTCGACGGTGATGCTAAAGACTCGGCTTACGCCGGCATGGCCCCGAACCCGTCTATCAGGAACAGCCTAAGAACCAGCTTGATGACATTTCCCGGTTTGACTTCTGCCGCGTCAAAGACGTGGCGCTCGGCGAGCTCGCTGCAGTATGCATAGATGTCGCGGATAAGGTCCGCGCCCGAGAGCGTAAACATGTAGCCTGCGTCCGAAAGCGCATTGGGCGCGGCAGGCAACTTGGCCATGTGGCAGAACGTTTGCAGGTCGGGCGCCATAACGTTCTGGTAGTCGAGGTGGCCGTTGGCATCCTGCGCGGCAACCTCCAATTGGCGCACAAAATCCAGCGCCGCCGCTAACACAAAGCTCGGCGTAGGCGCATTGACGTCCTGAGTGGTCGCCACAAGCCTGCCCGCCGCCTGCGTGACAAGCCAAGCGACCTCGCGCTGGCAACGCACGGCCTTGCGCGTAACCGGCTTGATGGACGAAGAAGAAACGCTTCCCTTAGGCGGATTCGAAACAGCCACAAGAACCTCCCATGAACGACCCGGCCCAACAAGCCCGGATGAAACACGTGCTACATCAGTATACAGGGAAGTGGGGTAGCGGGGTACAAGCGCGCCAGCGGCAAACCGAGAGCATCAACGATGTGCCGATCGCGGAATGAGATCTCGTAATAATTGACTCTCGGCCATATTATTGAGGGGCATGACTCGCGTTCGTATGGTTGTAGGTGCTGGCGATGAACGACATTGACCTTGCTGTTCCGTTGATGGATGGACCAAGCTATGACCGCGCCTGCAGTCTCGTGCCTTCCGAATACGTTGAGGCATGGGAGTGGTTTCTGGGTGAGGAACAGCGCGGCGGCGTTTGGACCAGCCTTCCGCACCACACCAAGGAAGATAGTCCTCAGTATCAGTACCGTTTGAGAATTGGCTCGGACTTCTTTCCCGTAACGCGGGATTCAGGGATCTTCTGGCCGGGCCAGGATCGGGTGAAGCAAGATCCCAATAAGATCTTTGCGCTTTCGGTCCATAACTCTAAAAAGAGCTTCTACACCGATGTGCCTCCGCTCTATTTGGATGACGGTACGTGGGTCATTAAGTATTCGGTCCAAGCGCCAGGAGCCGTTGGTTCTCGAGACCAGAATTACAACCGTAAAATGCTCAACTGCATGGAATGTGGCGTCCCAGTCGGAGTCATATTTGCAACCGAGGTGGGCTATAAGGTGCTCGGCCTTGCGTTTGTTGAGCGGTTCGAGCCCGAAAATGGATGGTTTGTTCTGCACGGTCCTGTTCATAAAGGCGGACCGGACCCTCGTTTTGCGCCCGACATGAGTTATCTGAAGCACATACCCGTCGATATTGAGTTTGCCGGACAGGGTGCGACCGACGACGAAAAGGTCCGCTATGCGTTAAGGCGCGAGCGATTGGGGCAGCAATGGTTCCGCAAGCAGCTCGTTGCCGCCTATGATGGCCGTTGCGCGGTGTCGGACTGCGGCGTCAGTGAAGCTCTGGAGGCTGCACATATCGAGAATTACTCGGGACCCAAATCGCAGGTTGCCAGCAACGGTATTCTGCTTCGGCGCGATCTTCATTCCCTATTTGATGCTCACCTGATTTCGTTTGAGCCTGTTTGCGGCGAATATCGGCTGTGCGGATCGTACCTGCTGGATAAGACCGACTACGCTTCCTTTGCGGGTGCGACGCTAAGGCAGCCGGATGAGCGTCAGTGGCGACCCGATACGGTGTTTCTTGAGGCCCATCGCATTGAGTTCGATCGCTCGGAAAAGAAGCGTGAAAAGGCGGGGCTTCTGCCGTATTAGCGTATTTGGCTTTGGCATTCTTTGACGATCGTGTTGTTTGATCGGATCGCGTGGCGATGCAATCTCGCGCACGCCCGCCGGTGCATGCTCTTCCTGATTTGTATAGCGAGAGGGGAGCGTATATGAGCTGGCGAGGCGATATTGCGATGGGGAAGTACGGAAAACTGCCGTGTGCCCTTATAGACAACAATATGTTTCCGAGCGTAGAGGTTGATTGCGCGTCGTTTGTCGTCACCTGCCCTTGCTGCGGCTCGCAAATACCGTGTCTCGACATTCGGTTTATCGATGCGCGCGACAGACTCAGCGACGAAGTGAGAAAACGGACAGGCGTTCATATGCCGGTGTATCCGGAGAAATGCCCTGTTTGTGGCCTCGATATCGTGTACGACGCCGGCGACGAGGGATAGGTGATGCGGAGGAGTTGGCTGTGAGTGTCTTTTGCCTCTACAAATAAATCCCCTCACCGAGTTGCTTGTGGAACTCGGCGTGATGGTCGCGTGCCCAGGTAAAGAGCGCCTGGTCAAAGTCGGTACGCGTGACCGGGACGCCAAAGACGCCGGCAACTTCGACGCGTATAAACTCCAGTGCCGGCAGCTTGTTGATGGCAGTGAGGGCAAACGGGGACGAGGGCTCCTCGAACAGATAGCGGCTGCCTTGCAGCGCGTCGCAACTGGTGCACGTGTTGCCGAGCGACGGGGCTTTGGAGGCTCGCGCGCCTACGGGCTTGTAGCCGCAGCGCTTATGAAGGTAGTCGCGGATCTCGCCCGGTACGCAGCCAAGAGCGGGCACGATGGCGAGTGCGTTGGCGTTGGCCGTGTCGATGGCAATGTACCCGGCTTCGTTGGGCGCGTGCGCGATGGCGATGCTCTCGTCGTTATCGGTTCGATAGGGAATGCCGAAGGCTGCGACCGAGGTCTCTTTGTGACACTTCCAGCACTCGCGCTTGCCCAGTACTAGATATATATACGGCGCTGAGGGGTCGGATCGGTCAACACCGGGCAGCCACTCGGCAAAGGGCTCGGGGTTGACGCCGCTGGGTACATACCAGATCTTCTTGGTCCGGTCCCATTTGGCGCCCAGCGCCTTGGCTTCTTCTTTGTGCGAAAAGGGGACATCGAGCTCGGTGCGCATGGCGGCTCCTTGGTGCTGCAGGTGCAAGTGGCTCAAGGATACCGCAGGGCGCAGACATCGCGGCGTTTTGCTGAGAAGTTGCGGTGCGGACTGATTGGTTATGCCGATGAATAGATCGGCAAGTAGATGGTCGGCTTTTGGCTAGTTGGGCGGTTGGAGCTGCCAGCTGATTTGGCGACATAAAACAAAACATCCCAGAGGACATAGCCTCTGAGCTGCGAACATTTGGTGGGCGTTAGAAGATTTGAACTTCTGACCTCTTCCGTGTCAGGGAAGCGCTCTCCCCCTGAGCTAAACGCCCGATCAAGGGTGCGCAAGCGCGCAAGGGATAATATAACGGAGCCTGAACTCGGTGGCAAGAACATTTTTAAAAATCGCTTACATTGTGGAATTCGGGGGCTTTGTCGCATCCATTTCAAAAGAGCCTGCTGCCGCGATTTGGCTGTCGCATAATGCAAGGCCATTGCGGTATCGAGCTATGGAAAGACGCCTGCGGAATTGTCCTACCGATAAGCGGACAAGCCTCCAGCTGGTGACTTCGCCGTGGTAAGGTAAGCCGAATTGTTTCCAGGCTGTTTCGGGGGAGTGGAATGAGCAAAGAGTGTGTCGAGCAGGTCGAAGGCGCAGGGGCTTCGGTGCCGATGACCGATATATCGAACATTGATGTGCCCGAGGGCACCGACGAGCTCAGCCGCAACACCCGTCGCGCATGGCGCGACCGCCTGAACAGCGCTTCGACGCGCAAGATGATCACGGGCGTCTTGGCTACGCTGGTGGGCGGTTCGTTTTGGGGCTTCTCGGGCACCAGCGCGAGTTTTTTGTTCGATACCTACCATGTCGATACGCTGTGGCTTATGAGCGTGCGTCAGATTCTCGCCGGCCTGCTCTTTATGGCTGTGGTTGTCACGCGCGACCGCGCACGCCTGGTCAAGCTTTGGACCACACCCGCCGATCGCAAGCAGCTGCTGCTCTTTACCGCCTTTGGCCTGCTGTTCAACCAGTTTTGCTATCTTTCGGCCGTGCGCCTGACGAACGCCGGAACCGCGACGGTGCTCCAGTGCCTGCAGCTCGTTATCATCATGGGCTACACCTGCGTGATCGATCGCCGCATGCCGCGTACTCGCGAAGTCATCGGCATTGGCCTGGCTCTGGGTGGAACCTTTTTAATCGCCACCGGCGGCGACCCCACCAGCCTGAATATCTCGCCGCTTGGCCTGGCAGCAGGTCTTATGTGTGCGGTCAGCGCCGCGTGTATGGCGGTGATTCCCGCCAAGATCCTGCCCGAATACGGCAGCCCCATCGTCACGGGCTCGGCAATGCTCACGGCGGGCGTGGTCTCGTGCGTCTTCGTGCAGCCCTGGGCGCATATGCCGGCGCTCGACGCTGCCGGCATCGAGGCGCTCGCGGTGTTCGTGGTTATCGGCTCGTTTTTTGCTTACATGCTTTATATGCAGGGCGTTAAGGACATCGGCTCGGTGCGCGCGAGCCTCATCGGAACTGTGGAGCCGGTTTCGGCGACCATCACCAGCGCCGTTATGCTGGGGACGGTGTTTTTGCCGACCGACCTTATCGGCTTTGTCATGATCATCGTGATGATGTTCCTTACGGTGTAGCTAGCGCCGCCGCCAAGACAGAAAAGGTGTTGTGCCGCATTTTCGCCAATTGATGTCCGTGTCTGGAGTTTAGCTGTCGATGCTCAAAATGCCATAAACTAGCAACGTTATGGACTTTTTCATTGCGACTCAATTGCGAGGATTTCTTTATGGCTGGTAATCACTTTAAGGGCAGCGATAGCGGCCGCCCTGCAGTTCCGCCGCGTCCGAACGGGGCTGGTAAGGCCGGCACGCCGGGCGGCGCTGGACAGGGCGGTTCCGGTAAGCGCGTGTCCCCGGGCGAGACGGCGATGTTTACCGCTCTGTACGAGCAGTCTCAAAAGGCAAAAAAGACCGGCCGTGCAAGAGGGAATGTCTTTGCGGGCGGTGCAACCTCCGCGTCGCAGCCGAGCGGGGCTCCTTCGGTGCCTGCGAACAACGCAGGTGCTGCCAACGCCGCGAATGCTGCCGGCAACGTTAATGCCGGCAAGGCCGCCAACAATACTCCCTTTGCTGGTGGCGCGGGGCTTACGGGTAACCTTGGCACGATTTACACCGGCGCCTCCGAGACTGGCACGTTCGCCCGCCTGGATGATAGCGGTGCCGAGTTTGCGGGCTCGGGTTCCAAGGAAGATTATTACGATTTTGGCTTGAACTACGGTAGCGACGCTTCGTCGAGTTCGACCTCTGACGGTCTGGTCCGTCATCGCCATCGCAAGGGCGAGCGCAAAAAGCGTCACACCGGCGCCATTATTGCCGCTGCGGTCGCGGTGCTTCTCGTTGCGCTTGGCGCAAGCGGCTTGATGCTGCTTAACTCGGCAAAGACCGTAAAGAGTGAAGCGAAGGAGGCTGTCGAGATCGTCGGTGGCCTTAAGGACAAGGTCACGTCGGGCGATTTTTCGACGCTGCCTGACGACGCGAAGAAGATCGATGAGCTCTGCGACAGCATGAAGGCGGAGACCTCGAGCCCGCTGTGGACGGCGGCTTCGTTTATCCCGGTGTATGGCAGCGATATCAATGCGGCCCGCACCATGATTGACGCCCTGTCCGATGTCTCGAGCAATGCGCTGGTTCCCATGGCCGACAACCTCTCGCAGGCTACGCCCGGCAAGCTGTTCCAGGACGGCATGATTAACGTGTCCGCGCTGCAGGCGGTCGCCGATTCGCTTTCCAGCAGCTCGAAGGTGTTCAAGAGCGCCAACGAGAAGGTCCAGGGCATTGGCGATACTCATATTTCCCAGGTGACCGAGCTGGTCGATAAGGCCAAGGACGGCTTTGCCACCCTCAACGGCGCGGTTGACGCGGCGGAGAAGGTCGCCCCCGTCCTTCCCCAGATGCTCGGCGCCAACGGCCAGACGCGCAACTACCTTATGTACGCCATGAACAACGTCGAGATTCGTGCCTGCGGCGGCTTTGGCGGTTCGCAGGGTCTGATTTCGGTCACCGACGGCCAGATGTCGATTGGCGAGTTTGTTCCCCGCATTGGACTCAGCGAGGATGAGGCAGTCGAGAGCGTCGACGAAGAGGATGAGGCGCTGTTCGGCAACCACAGTAACCTGTACAACTCGGGCAATACCTATTCGCCTGATTGGCCCCGCAACTCGCAGCGTGTCGCCGCGCTGTGGAAGTCCCAGTATGGACAGGACGTTGATGGCGTCATCGGTATCGACCCGGTGTTCCTGCAGTATCTGCTGGGCCTGGTCGGTAATGTCTCGCTGCCCGACGGAACGGTTGTCGACGGCACCAACGCCGCAAAGGTCCTCATGCACGATGTGTACTGGAACTATCCGGTCGAGGAGTCGGACGGCATCTTTGCATCCGTCGCCAGCGCTGCCTTCGACAAGATCCTTGGCGGTATCGGCGATGTCGATGTTACGAAGCTTGTCAGCGCCGTTGAGCGCGGTGCCGAAGAGGGCCGCCTGATCGCGTGGATGAGAAACGATGATGAGCAGAATGCCATCAAAGAGACGGGCATTGACGCTTCGCTGCCCAATCCGGATGACCCGAGTGCCGATCCTGTTGCCGGCGTTTACTTTAACAACCTGAGCTTCTCCAAGCTCGACTGGTACCTGAACGCTGATACGCAGATTGGCCAGGGCATCAAGAACGGTGACGGCACGTGCTCCTATCGCATCACCGTTACCCTGACGAACATCATGACGCAGGAGGAGGCTGGCAAGCTGCCCGACTACGTTGCGGCGAGCGCACCCGATGCCGCGCGTGACGACGAGCGTCTGAATGTCTCGTTGTTTGCCCCGACGGGCGGCAACATTACTGATCTGACCGTCGAGGGCACCCAGTTTGGTCTTGGCGCCGCTACGTGGCATGGAATCCCCTTCTATTCGGGCACCGTTGACCTGCATGCTGGCGAGACGACGACGATCACGTATACGCTGACCACGTCGGCCGAGGCGGGGGACAAGCCGCTTACGCTGCGTCAGACTCCTACATGCCAGGCGGCTCGCGACAGCGCGTCGGCGTAGGGTTTTTCTGGTAGCGCAGATAATCGAGTACCATTTTGGGGCGGACAGGCAATCTGTTCGCCCCTATTTTGTAAGGAGAGCGCATGAAGTACTTTGGCACCGACGGCTTTCGCGGCGAGGCCAACGTTGGGCTGACGGTAGAGCACGCTTATAAGATTGGCCGTTTTGTGGGCTGGTATTATGGCGCCAACCGCAGTGCTAAGGCGCGCGTTATCGTGGGCAAGGACACACGTCGCTCGAGTTATATGTTCGAGGCGGCGCTGGTGAGCGGTCTGGTCGCGAGCGGTGCGGACGCCTATATGCTGCACGTGATCCCGACGCCGGGCGTGGCGCATCAGACCGTGGAGGACTGCTTCGATTGCGGCATCATGATCAGCGCGAGCCACAACCCGTTTTGCGATAACGGCATTAAGCTCGTCAATAGCGACGGTTTTAAGATGGACGAGGACGTACTGGAGCTCATCGAGGACTACATCGATGGCAAGAGCGAAGTTCCGTTGGCCACGGGCAACCACATCGGTGCCACGGTGGACTACATGCAGGGCCGCAACCGCTACATTGCTTCGCTCATTGCAAGTGCGAACTTTTCGCTGCAGGGCGTCAAGATCGGTATCGACTGCGCCAACGGCTCGGCTTCCTCGGTGGCCAAGCCGGTGTTTGACGCGCTCGGTGCCGACGTGCGCGTGATCAATGCCGCGCCCGATGGCTTTAACATCAACGTCGACTGCGGCTCCACGCATATGGAGCGTCTGCAGCGCCATGTGGTGGAGCAGGGCCTGGACGTGGGTTTTGCCTACGATGGCGATGCCGACCGCTGCCTGGCCGTGGATGAGCGCGGTCGCGTGGTAGACGGCGACCAGATCCTGTACGTGTGCGGCGTGTATCTGAACAAGCACGGTCGCCTTTCGGGCGGTACCGTGGTGCCGACGATTGCCAGCAACTTTGGCCTGATCAAGTCGTTGGAGCTTGCCGGTCTGAGCGCCGTGACCAGCGGCGTGGGCGACCGTCACGTGTATGCCAAGATGCGCGAGGGCGGCTACAGCCTGGGCGGCGAGCAGACGGGCCATACGATCTTTGGCGATATCGAGCGCACGGGCGACGGCATTATGACCTCGCTGCGCGTGATGGAAGTGATTCGTGCCGAGCGCGAGACGCTCTCGCAGCTCACGGCTCCGTGCAAGCTGCTGCCGCAGGCGCAGGTGGCCGTGCGCGTGGCGGACAAGGACGCCGCGCTCGAGAACATGGGCGTGCAGAACGCCATCGCCGAGGCCGAGGTTGCGCTGGCAGGCGAGGGCCGCGTGCTCGTGCGCAAGAGCGGAACCGAGTCGGTTATCCGCGTGCTGGCCGAGGCGCCCGACCAAGCATCTGCCGATGCCGCCATGAAGCGCATCGCCGCCGCGCTGGAAGCTCTGTAAGGTAGTCATTGGGGACGTTCTTAAACAACTAGGTGGAAAGGGGACGCCGCGGATTGGTTCCGCGGCGTCCCCTTTGCGTTGACGTGTCGGTTATGCCTTACAGCTCGTAGAGCGTGGTGAACTTGTCCTGCAGGTAGCTGCAGTAGTAGCGGGCATCGAACGCCATGCCGCATGCGCCCTTGATGAGTTCCGGCGCGTCCTTGGCGCGGCCCCACTGCCAAATGTGCTCGCCCAGCCAGGCGCGGACGGGCGCCAGATCGCCGCTCGCACAGGCGCCATTGAGGTCGACGCCGTCGCGGCACATGGCCGGCACAAACATGGCATCGTAGGCGCTACCCAGCGCATACGTGGGGAAGTAGCCAAACGAGCCGCCGCTCCAGTGCGTATCTTGCAGGCAGCCGCGTGTGTCGTCGGGAACGGGAATGCCCAGGTACTCGTCCATAAAGCGATTCCAAAGCGCGGGGATGTCCTTGGCCGTGGCCTCGCCGGCAAACAGCATGCGCTCAATCTCGTAACGCACCATGATATGCAGCGGGTAGGTGAGCTCGTCGGCCTCGGTACGGATCAGCGACGGCTGAGCGATGTTCACGGCGCGGTAGAGCGTGTCCTCGTCCACGTTGCCGTAGACCTCGGGCGCGTGGCGGCGCAGCACCTCGAGCAGCGGTCCCATAAAGGCGCGGCTGCGGCCCACGGTGTTCTCGAAAAAGCGGCTCTGGCTCTCGTGGATGCCCATGGAGGTGCCGCCCTCCAGGCACGTGCGCGCGTAGGCGGGGTTCACGCCCAGCTCGTACATGGCGTGGCCGGCCTCGTGGATGATGCTGTAGACGTTGGAGATGCAATCGTCCTCGTAGATGTGCGTGGCGATGCGCGCGTCGCCCACCGAGAAGCCCTCGCTAAACGGATGCTCGGTAAAGGCAAGCGTGGTGTCGTCCAGGTCCAGGCCGACGAGTTTCATCAGGTCGAAGCTCATGGCGCGCTGGGCGGCCTCGGGCACGCGGGCGTGCAAAAAGTCTGCAGCGGGCTGCTGGCCGCGCTCGCCGATGGCGTGCACGAGCGGCACGACCGTGGCCTTAACCTCGTCGCAAAACGCATCGAAGCTCTCGGTGGAAAGGCCGCGCTCGTACTGGTCGAGCCACACGTCGTATGGGTCGCGCTTGGGGTCCATGAGCTCGGCCTGATGCTTGAGCTGGCTGACGATTTTGTCCACATAGGGCTCAAAGCTCGCCCAGTCGTTGGCCGCTTTGGCCTTGTGCCACACGGCGTCGGCCTCGCAGGTGAGCCTGGTCCAGGCCTCGGCCTCCTCGGTGGGGATGACGCTTGCCTCGCGCTGGTCGCGGCCGAGCACGCGAATCTCGTCAAGCAGCTGCGGGTCGTCGATCTTTCCGCCGGTGACGGTCTCGCGTGCCAGCGAACGTACAAGTTCGACAGACTTTTCGCTGGTCAGGAGCTTATGGTGCTCGCCGGCAAGGGTGCCCATGGCGTCGGCACGGGCGGCGGCACCGTTGGCGGGAGCAATGGTCGCGCCGTCAAACTCGGCAATCTTGAGCAGGTACTCGCGGGTCCACAGTTTGCCTTCGAGCTTGCGGAATTTTTTGACGGCCTTATCGACCTTCATGCCTTTGGGCGTCTTGCCCGCTGCGGGCTTGGCCTTCTTATCGTGCTTCTTTTCCATACCATATCCTTGATCTCGCGAGCCGAACGCCACGGCTGGACGCACGGCCAGTTTGCACAGCTACCTGCCTTGTACCCAGCACGAACAAAACGGAACGCGGCGATACGCCCACACAATGTGGTATCCTATAGCCCAATGCGTTGACGGAGAGGGTTTTGCCCGCCGCGTCGCCGGCAAGAGAGGGAAGGTCATGGGCTGCAAGCCTTCCTGCGGTGACAAGGGCCAAGCGTTCACTCCCGAGCAGCGACCTCAACGGGCACGCGGCCAGCGGCGGCGAAGCCCCAGTAGGGAAGCCGTGAGCCTCGCGACAAGGGGCAAAGAGTGGGCGCGGCGGGCCAGACATCCGCCGGGTCAAACAAGGTGGTACCGCGGAATTCAACCGTCCTTGGGCAATGCACATGCCCGAGGGCGGTTTTTTGTTACCGAACCGGGCCGCGTTTTCGCAACGTCAGACGGCGGCAGCCGCCTCGGCAAGCGGGGAGCGCGAGAGACGAAAGGGAAGACATGAGTCTGATTGATGATCTGGTCAAACTCGAGGAAGAGGCCAAGGAGCTCGTCGCGGGCGCCGACGACGCCGCAAAGCTCGAGGCCGCGCGCGTTGAGCTGCTCGGCCGCAAGGGCCGCATCACTGGCCTGATGCGCATGATGGGCAAGCTCGCCCCCGAGGATCGTCCCATGATGGGCAAGCGCGCCAACGAGATGCGCCAGCTGATTGAGGGCATGCTCGACGAGCGCACCACCGAGATGAAGGCCGCCGCCCTCAAGCACACACTCGAGCACGAGGCCGTCGATATCACGCTGCCGGGCATCCGTCCGCAGATCGGTCACCAGCACCTGATCAAGCAGATCATCGAGGAGGCCGAGGACATCTTCTGCGGCATCGGCTACACCGTCGAGTCCGGCCCCATGGTCGACACCTCCTACTACAACTTCACCGCGCTCAACGCCCCCATGGATCACCCGAGCCGCTCGGCCCGCGATACCTTCTACGTGGTCGATAACAACCCCGGCAGCGTCGCGCACCCCGAGGCTCACGCCCACGGCGAGTCCGACGTGCTGCTGCGCACCCAGACCTCGGGCGTGCAGATCCACACCATGGAGTCGCAAAAGCCGCCCATCTACATGATCTGCCCGGGCACCGTCTACCGTCCCGACACGGCCGACGCCTGCCACCTGCCGCAGTTCAACCAGATCGAGGGCCTGGTCGTCGACGAGGGCATCACCTTTGGCGACCTTAAGGGCACGCTCGACTACTTTGTTAAGTGCATGTTTGGCGAGGACCGCAAGACGCGCTATCGCCCGCACTTCTTCCCCTTCACCGAGCCCAGCTGCGAGGTGGACGTGAGCTGCCACGTGTGCGGCGGCAAGGGCTGCAACTTCTGCAAGCACAGCGGCTGGATTGAGATCCTGGGCTGCGGCATGGTCGACCCCAACGTCCTGATTAACTGCGGCATCGACCCCGAGAAGTACACCGGCTTCGCCTTTGGCATTGGCGCCGAGCGCGTCGCGGCCCTGCGCTACGACCTGCCCGACCTCAGAACTCTCATGACAGGCGATATGCGTTTCCTGAACCAATTTTAGGCTTGCCCAGGCACCCCATCTTGGCGTTCAAACCGTCGCTCGCGTACCTGTAGTACGCGTCGCTCCTCTTTCACGCCAACCTGGGGCACCTGGACAACCCTAAGACGAACGTCTTCATTTGATATTCCTCCCTTTGCGGAGATTAAGAACTAGGAGAGCTACATGCGCGTTTCTTACGACTGGCTCAAGACCATGATCGATATTCCGGAGGATCCCAAGACCCTTTCGGACGAATATATCCGTACCGGCACCGAGGTCGAGGCGATCGACACCGTGGGCGAGTCCTTCGACCACGTGGTGACCGCCAAGGTGCTCACCAAGACCCCGCACCCCGATAGCGACCATATGTATGTGTGCTCGGTCGATGTGGGCGACAAGAACCTCGACGCCGACGGCAACCCCGCTCCGCTGCAGATCGTCTGCGGCGCGCAGAACTTCGAGGCCGGCGATCACATCGTCACGGCCATGATCGGCGCCGTGCTTCCCGGCGACGTCAAGATCAAGAAGAGCAAGCTTCGCGGCGTCGTGTCCATGGGCATGAACTGCTCTGCGCGCGAGCTCGGCCTGGGCGGCGACCACTCCGGCATCATGATCCTGCCCGAGGATACGCCCTGCGGCATGCCGTTTGCCGAGTATGTGGGCTCGAGCGATACCGTGCTTGACTGCGAGATTACGCCCAACCGTCCCGACTGCCTGTCCATGATCGGCATGGCCCGCGAGACCGGCGCCATCTTCGACCGCGATTTCCACGTTGAGCTGCCCGCCATCAAGGCCGAGACCGGCCGCGCGACCGACGACGAGCTTTCGGTCGAG
>DBFAHJ010000008.1:0-7656 GCA_048227095.1 Collinsella aerofaciens
GTCAGCGGCCAGAGCATGGGGGGCACGCCCGGTCCCGTTCCGAACCCGGAAGCTAAGCCCCATCGCGCCGAGAGTACTGCGGGGTCAGCCCGTGGGAGGCCAGGGCGCCGCTGACCGGTGGACGGCACCGAGCCGTACGCTAGAACTGAGAAGGGGGAGGCCTCGCGGCCTCCCCCTTTTTTGCGTTTACGGGCTTTTGTCTCACATAGTAGCTGTGTTTTATAACCCTCGTTTGTCGCATCTTCTGCGAACGGGCTACAATAACTTAGTCTGTGCGATATGGAGGTGAACATGGCTGAAGCTGGTATCGGCGTTGATATCGTCGAGATTTCCCGCATGAAATCAATTCTTGAAAAGACGCCGTCGTTTGCTCGGCGTGTGTTTACCGAAGAAGAGCGTGCGTATTGCGATGCATCATCGCGTCCCGCTGCTCACTATGCGAGCCGCTTTGCTTCGCGCGAGGCGGTACTTAAAGCTCTCGGCATGGGTTTTAGTCAAGGCGTGGGTCGCAAGGATGTTTCGGTTACGCGTGATAAACTCGGCAAACCGAAGGCGCTGCTTTCGGGCCGTGCTCTCGAGATCGCTCAAGAACTGGGTGTTGTTGAGGTCGCTCTTTCCATTACGCTTACAGGAGACTTGGCCGTTGCGAATGCCATCGCGATTACCGAAGATGCTCGGCCTAAGCCAAAAGAGGAAAAGGTGAGCACCAAGAAACGCGTAGCGCAGACATTTAAAGAGGCTCGCTCTGTTTTAGATGAGCTTGAGCAGCTGCAGAATTCAGCATTGACGGAGCACCTGGGCGATGCTTCGCAAGATACGCTAGGAGCATAGATGAAACCGGTTTTGAGTACCGAAGAAGTCGTTCGTCTCGAGGATATCATCGAACGCGAAGGGACTTCGAAGGCCGAGCTTATGGAGCTAGCGGGTGAGTTTGCCGCCAACGAGGTCTTGAAGCTCTATCCCGATCGGGTTCTCGTTCTGGTCGGTTTTGGTAATAATGGCGGCGACGGTTGGGTTGCCGCCGATATCCTGAGCCATAAGGGTGTGGACGTGGATATCGTTTCTCCGGTTGAGCCGGATGAGATTCCTGCTGCTCTGGCACGTCATGTTGCTCGTCGTACTGCCGGCCGCGATGTGCACGTTTGCGTCGGCCCCTCGCGTGACGAACTCGAGGTTTTGATCGATAAGGCCGATGTTGTTGTCGATGCCATTTTTGGTACCGGTTTCCATGGGAATCTGCGTGCGCCGTTCTCCATCTGGATTCCTACGGTCAATGAATGCGCCGATTGTGTCGTATCCATTGATGTCCCCTCGGGCCTGAATGCCGAGACGGGCGTTGTTGATGACGACTGCATTCGTGCCGAACATACGGTGACGATGATTGCGCCCAAGATTGGTCTGTATAGCGCTGATGGCCCTGAGTATGCTGGCGATTTGATCTGCGGCAATCTTTACGACCGTCTTGACGAGGTCATCGATGATGTCGACCACGCCGCCGAGATTGTCGAGCCCGGTGACTTAGTTGATTACTTTGCCCCACTACCTACGAATATCGATAAGTATTCCCGTGGCTCTGTGCTTATTGTCGCCGGATCTGCACAATATCCTGGTGCTGCCATTATGGCGGCCAAGTCTGCAGCTCGCGCGGGTGCTGGTTACGTGGCAGTCGCGGCTCCTGACGCCTGCGCTAATCTTATTCGCATTGCACTTCCTTCGATTCCCGTCTTTGCTATTCCGTCTGATTCCCGCGGCTCCTTTGGCGCCGCTGCGCGCATGACGGTGTGCGAGATTGCAAAGAAGTACAGCTGCGTACTGTGCGGTCCCGGTATGACGACGTCTGCCGGCGCTATGCAGGTGGTTTCGGGCTTGCTCGAGCTTGATGTACCGCTTATTTTGGATGCCGATGCACTCAACTGCCTTGCTAAGATTGCCATTGACGGTATTGATAGTAACCCCGAGATGTATCGTCGCGAGCAGCCGTTGGTTATGACACCGCACTATCGTGAGCTTTCGCGTCTGGTTGCCGGTGACGAGGTGAACGACCTTGGTACCGCGATTGCAGCCGCGCAGAAGGTTGTCTGGGCTGCAGGCTCCGACAATCTGGTGGTCATTGCCAAAGGGCCGACGACGGCTATCTGTGGCGTTGAGCGTGTACTGCTGCCGCTCTCGGGTCCGGCTTCTCTGGCAACTGCCGGTTCAGGTGATGTTCTCGCGGGTATTTTGGCCGGCACGCTTGCCACCATGCGCGACGAGATGGATCGTTGGGAGTTGCTGTATTCGTACGCCGTCGCACTTCACAGCTACGCCGGTTTTGCCGCGGCGACGGAGTATGGTGAGAAGAGCGTCATCGCGACCGATCTTATCGACTTGATCGGTCCCGCCATGGAACTGGCGGCAAAGGATGCGCTCGAAGATCTGGGAATCATGGACGAAGGGTCGGATGACTAATCATGAATAAAGCCGATTTGACGCGCTGGTCCTGGGTCGAGATCGACCGCGGGGCGCTCCGTCGCAACACGAGGGCCTATAAGAACTTGTTGAATCCACGTCAGCGCCTGTGCTGCGTGGTCAAGGCCGATGCTTATGGTCATGGAGCTGTTGAGTGCGCCAAGATCATGTATTCGGCCGGTGCCGACATGTTTGCCGTGGCGACGGTTAACGAGGGCGTTGAGCTCCGACAGGGCGGGATTACGAAACCCATCCTCATCCTAAGCGAGCCGCCTATCGAGGCCATTCCGACGTTGCTCGAGTTTGATATCATGCCCTCGGTCTATACGTCTGACTTTGCTCTTGCGTATGGCGAATGTGCCGTCGCGGCGGGCAAGGTGGGCAAGTATCATCTCGCCATCGAGACGGGTATGAATCGTATCGGCGTACACTACACACAGGTGCTCGACTTTGTCCGCGGTATTAATTTCCATCGCGGTATTCAGTGCGACGGCGTATTTACGCACTTCGCCACGGCCGATGAACCTTCGGGCTGGGACTACAAGCTGCAGTGTCAGCGCTTTACCGAGGCCGTTCAAGCCATTAAGGATGCGGGTTTTGAGTGCGGTATCGTGCACTGCGCCAACACGCCGTCCTCGATGCTCGACCCCTCGATGCATTTTGATATGATTCGCGCCGGCGTTGGCTTGTATGGCATGCAGCCGTGCGAGCTGAGTGGCCGCGTGATGCAGCTTGATCCCGTTATGAGCGTCCATGCGCGCGTGACGCGCGTGGCACACCCTGCGATGGGTGAGGGCGTGGGCTACGGTTTTACCTACCGCGTACCGCGCACGCGCGTTCAGATCTGCACGCTGCCGATCGGTTATGCCGACGGCCTATCGCGTACGCTTTCCAATCGTATGGATGTGCTGTATCGCGGCGAGCGCGTGCATCAGGTTGGCAATATCTGCATGGACCAGTTTATGGTCGCCATTCAGTCCAACCCGGCACACGAGATTCCCGAGGCCGAGTATGGTGACGAGATGATCATTGTCGGCCGCGATGGCGATGCCGAGATCACTATGGACGAGATGGCCCGACTGCGCGGAACGATTAACTACGAGGTCGCCTGCGGCTTTGGCATGCGTCTCGACAAGGTCTACGTGTAGGAGCCGCTATGGGCGTCATGCACATCCCCGGCCATACCCATCAGGCACCACGTGAGGTCGCACTCGAGGAGATCGAGGCCGTTCTGGGCGATTGTCACCTCTGCCAGCTCTACCAGTCGCGTCACAATATCGTGTTTGGCGTGGGAAACCCCCGCGCTCGCGTGATGTTTATTGGTGAGGCGCCGGGCCGCAATGAGGATTTGCAGGGCGAGCCCTTTGTGGGGGCGGCAGGCGAGGACCTCAACGGCATTTTGTCGCTGGCGGGCCTCAAACGCGAAGACGTCTACATTGCCAACGTGCTTAAGTGCCGCCCGCCGGGAAACCGCAATCCGCGTCCCGAGGAAGTGCTGGCTTGCTCGCCGTTTTTGCGTGAGCAGATTCGAAGCATCTGGCCCGATATTATCGTGACGCTCGGCAACCCCGCGACGCACTTTGTGCTTAAGACCGAGATTGGCATTACTAAGCTGCGCGGCAGGTTCCACCAGATGGGGCATTTTGTAGTAATGCCCACGTTCCATCCGGCAGCAGCGCTGCGCAATCCGGCGTGGCAGGAGCTGCTGGAGGAAGACTTTAAGATGCTGGGCGACTATCTGGAGCGACATCCCGCACCAGAGGACGCCTCGGAATAATAAGGAGCATATATGTCCCTGGAGCGCCTGGGGGTAGGTACTTACAAAACGACTTGCGCTGCCGATACGGAGTACTTTGGCGAGCTAATTGCACCGTGCCTTGAGGACGGCGATGTGCTCATCCTGACCGGTGGCCTGGGAGTGGGCAAAACTCACTTTACCAAGGGCGTCTCGCGCGGGCTGGGCGATGGGCATATGGTTACGAGCCCTACGTTTGCGCTCATGGCCGTTCACGATCAAGGTCGTATTCCGCTGTTTCACTTTGATCTATACCGCCTGGAGCATGCCTACGAGCTCGAGGATACGGGCATTTTCGATGTGCTGGGCTATGAGGGTGCTTGCCTGCTGGAATGGGGCGAACAATTCCAGGACGAGCTGACGGATGAGTATCTTTCGGTGACGCTCAAGCGTGATGAGGGCGACAGCGATGTGCGAACGATAACGCTCGAGGCGCACGGTGACCGCGCAATGGAGCTTTCCCATTTGATTGATAAGGCTGTACAAGATGAGCTTGCATAACGACAACGCGCTGGTGGTGGCGCTCGATACCTCGACCGACATGCTTGCCTGCGCGGCAAGCTGGATTGATGGACAGACGGGCGAGACGAAGCTCGTGAGTGGCGACCACATGTGTCGCCGCCACGCCAACGTTGAGCTCGTGAATACCGTTGATGGCGTGCTGGCTCAAGCCGGTCTGGATCGCAGCGATGTTGGTTACTACGTGGTCGGCCGCGGCCCGGGGTCGTTTACGGGTGTGCGTATCGGCATCTCCACTGCCAAGGGCCTCGCGCGTGGTGCCAATGTTCCGCTGCTGGGCGTGTCGACGCTCGACGCTTGCGCTTGGACGGCGTGGAAGGCTGGCGTGCGCGGCAAGCTTGGTATCTTGGCCGATGCTATGCGCGGTGAGGTATATCCGGCGCTGTATATGCTGGTCGATGAGGGTCCCGAGCGCCAATTTGAGCGCGAACACGTGGTCAAGATCGCCGTGGCGCTCGATGAGTGGCGCCAAGCGGCGGACTGGGACCAGGTTCAGCTGACCGGTGACGGTCTCGTGCGCTATGGCAAGCTGCTGGGTGAGGACGAGACCGCCCGCTGCGTGGAGCGCGACCTGTGGTGGCCTTCGGGCGAGGGCTTGCTGCTCGCGCACGCTGCGGGTGACGGCGATCCGGCTCGCGTCCTGCCGATTTACACGCGCCTTTCGGATGCCGAGGAAAACGAGCGCAAGCGTCTTGGTCTTGCCGAGAGTGCGCAGAGTGAAATTACGGGCGTTGCCGATGAGCTCGCCGGTCGTCATCTGCAGTTCCGTCCCATGGGCGCGGCGGATGCCGAGGGCGCGAGCGCGCTGGAGGCTGCCTGCTTTGAAGGTGCCGGACACGAGGCGTGGACGCCGGGCATGTTCCTGTCCGAACTGGGCGAGGACGTCGCTGTGCCGCGTAGTTGGTGGGTAGCACACGACGACGGCAAGCTGCTGGGCCTTGCCGGCGGTATGGTCGTGGACGGTGATGTGCAGATTCTGGATGTCGCCGTCGACCCGGTACATCGCCGTGAGGGCATTGCCCGCAAACTGCTGTCGCACGTGAGCTATGATGCCCAGATGCTCGGCTGCACCACGGCTTCGCTCGAGGTCGAGGACGGCAACGAGGGAGCGATTGCGCTTTATAACGCTCTGGGCTTTACCGAGGCTGGCCGTCGCCGCGGCTACTATGGTGCCGGCAAAGACGCCATCGTCATGACGGCTCCGCTGCCCCTCGTGCTTCCGGTCGACAATGCTTCGCCCGAGCCGACGGCGGCAGAGCAGCGCGTATGGCCGCTGCCTGCGCCTGGGCGCTCCGAGGGGGAGCGTGCCGAAATTGAGCGCCGCCGCCTAGTGCTCGCTATCGAGAGTTCCTGCGACGAGACGGCCGTGGCGATTATCGATGCGGATGGCAATATGCTGGCCAACCAGGTGTCGACACAGATTGATTTTCATGCCCGCTTTGGCGGCGTGGTGCCCGAGATCGCCTCGCGCAAACACGTTGAGGTGATTGTGAGTGTCGTGGATGCGGCGCTCGAGGATGCCGCAGCATCGCTTGGTCTTGAGGGTGGAGCCATTGCCCCCAGCGAGCTTGCCGCCGTGGGCGTGACACAGGGTCCGGGCCTGGTGGGCGCCCTCGTGGTGGGCGTTGCCTTTGCCAAAGGCTTTGCCTACGCTGCCGGCAAGCCGCTCGTATGCGTCAACCATCTGGAGGGGCACCTGTTTGCCAACCTGTTGGCGCAGCCCGACCTCAAGCCGCCGTTCATCTTCACGCTTGTCTCGGGCGGGCACACCATGCTCGTGCACGTGAAGGCGTGGGGCGACTACGAGGTGCTCGGTGAGACGCTCGACGACGCCGTGGGCGAGGCCTTCGACAAGGTAGCCAAGGCGTTGGGTCTGGGCTATCCCGGTGGCCCCATCATTTCCAAGCTGGCCGAGACGGGCAACCCCAAGGCGATCGATTTCCCCCGTGCGCTTAACAGCAGGGGAGACTATCGCTTCTCGCTTTCGGGCCTTAAAACCGCTGTGACGCTCTACATTGAACAGGAGACCAAGGCCGGGCGCACGATTCACCTGCCCGATCTGGCAGCTTCGTTTGAGGCAGCTGTCTTTGACGTGCAGTACAAGAAGGCCAAAAACGCACTGCACGCTACCGGATGCAAGGAATACTGCATCGGTGGCGGCGTCTCGGCCAACCCGCATCTGCGCGAGATGATGATCAAGAAGCTTGGGCGTCAGGGGATTCGCGTAACGGTGCCGCCCTTGTCTGCCTGTACCGATAACGCAGCCATGATCGCGGAGGTCGCTCGCCGTAAATTCGACCGAGGCGAAATCTCGCCGTTCGATGTTGACGCCGATCCGAACATGACGCTGTAGCTGGTACGGCGCGGTCCCCGGACGGAGGGGCCGGATATAAGGTTTATCGCGAGTTCCGCACGCAAAGAAGGCCACTTAATGTGGCCTTCGTCTTGCGCAGGACTGTCCGAGCAGCAAACCAAAACCATCTCGCCAGCCCAGCGACCACCCCTCCCAAAGATTTTCAAAAAAGTTGTTGACGCGCGCGTAACGACTCGTCTAATATATCCCTTGCGCGATGGACCTGTAGCTCAGTTGGTTAGAGCGTCCGGCTGATAACCGGGAGGTCACAAGTTCGAATCTTGTCAGGTCCACCACTTTCTTTCGCAATAAACACCCCAGCGAGAGCCGAGTCGCCGCTGGGGTGTTTATTACTGTCTCCGTGGGGGTTTAGCTCAGCTGGGAGAGCGCGGGCTTTGCAAGCCTGAGGTCAGGGGTTCGATCCCCCTAACCTCCACCATGATGGACCTGTAGCTCAGTTGGTTAGAGCGTCCGGCTGATAACCGGGAGGTCACAAGTTCGAATCTTGTCAGGTCCACCATCAAAACTGTGAAGAGCCCTG
>DBFAHJ010000009.1:0-6095 GCA_048227095.1 Collinsella aerofaciens
TGACGGCATACTCGACGTCTGCTACGCCTGCGGCCCCGTCCCTCGCGCGGTTGCCCTGCCTATGTTTCTTTCGGCCAAGGACGGCCACCATACCAAGTTGCCGCCGGTTCGCATGCGCCGCTGCCGCCATGCCGAGCTCACCTTTGAGGAGCCCGACTACCCCATTCAGGCCGACGGCGAGCCCGTTGTCGCCTCGCGCATCGAGGTCGACATCCTCGCCGGCGCCCTCCACGTCTGGCACCCCACCCGCTAACCCCACCTAAGTTGCGGTGAAATAGGGACTGTTTATGTAGCTAAAGCCGCAAAACAGTCCCTATTTCACCGCAACTTATTGATAAGATCATTCCTCCCCGCCCGGCTTGCGACGGTTGGCCTTTTTAATGGCGTTGAAGTGCTTGTCATTGAGCCTGCGCTGGCGAGAGCGCTGAGGCACCTTGGTCTTTACGCGTCGGCGCGGCGGACGGCCACGACGCTCAAGCTCTGCACGCAGCTTACGCAGACAGCAGATACGGTTCTGGAACTGGCTGCGGCTCTCGCGCGCCGTCACGGTAATTCCCGAAGGGATATGTTTCATGCGCACCGCCGAATCCGTCGTGTTGACGCCTTGTCCGCCCGGACCAGTCGCGCGAAACACCTGCACCTCGCAATCGCGCGCCAACTCCTCGGCCGACATCTCGGCATAGCGCGCATACTCGCGCCATCCCATCTTGTTCTCGTCCATATCAACACCTCCCCTCATACAAAAAATGTGACAAAGGGAAAGCCCTTTGTCACATCGCATACCAATCGCTTGTGTTGCGCGCTTAGGCGAAGGTGATCTCGCCGGTCTCGCAGTCCATATCGGCAATACGGGCCAGGCTCTCGACGCGGAAGCCGCGCTCGCGGAGCTTATCGCCGCCGCCCTGGAAGCCCTTCTCCACTGCAATGCCAATACCGGACACCTCGGCACCCGCAGCCTCGCAGATCTTGATAAGGCCCTCGAGCGCGCAGCCATTGGCCAAGAAGTCGTCGATGATCAGGACCTTGTCGCCCTCAGACAGGAAGCGCTTGCCAACGATGACCGGGTACTCCTTCTGCTTGGTAAAGGAGTAGATGGTCGTGGCATACTGCTCGCCGTCTAGGTTGATGGACTGTGCCTTCTTGGCAAAGACCACCGGCACGCCGCCAAAATGCTGGGCTGCAATGCAAGCCATGCCAATGCCCGAAGCCTCAATCGTCAGAATCTTGTTGATCTCGACACCCTCGAACAGACGGGCCCACTCGGCACCCATGTGGTCAAATAACTCAACGTCGCACTGGTGGTTGAGGAAGGCATCAACCTTAAGGACGTTACCGGCCTTTACGATGCCGTCATGGCGAATACGATCCTCAAGCTCCTGCATGGCGCAACCCCTTCTCGCGGCAACGATACCGCGCGATTAATAAACGTTGTTCGATAGTCTACCACGGACCGACCCCCGCCCGTCCCACAAGCCGCATCGCACTATAAAGCCGCAAGACCAGTAGATGGGCCGATTCGTGGCAAGCCTGCCTCCACAAGCTAATGGCGGGCGCGCATCCTCACCAAACGCACCATGGCGAGCGCAAAGCCCACGGCTGCCACGGCCATCAACACATAGAACACCGAACGAAAACCAAACAGGAACACATCCGGACGGCCTGCAACAAAACTGGTCACGGCCTCACTCATCGCCACGCTCATCTGCCCATATAGGATATGCGATGCCGCCGTAATGCCAACTGCCATACCCGCGTAGCGCGCCAAACTGCCCAAGCTGCCCGCAAAGCCGAGTGCTTCGCGCGGAGACGAGCCCATATACAGCGAGTTATTGGGGCTCTGGAAAATCGACGTACCGCACGACATAAACGCGACGCAGCACACGATCACAGGGATAGAAGAGTGCTCGTCGAGCGTGCTTACCGCAAAAAGACCGCATACGTACACGCCCAGGCCGACTGCCGTGGGGCCCTCGCAGCCAACACGGTCCGAAACCGTACCCGAAAGCGGGCCGATAAAGGCATTCACCATCGGCAGCGCCAAAAAGAGTAGTCCAGAGATGTCAGAACCAAAGCCGTGGGCGTCCTGAAAATAGAACGGCAGAATAAACTCGGATGCGCCAATGCCAACGAACACGATGAGCATGCAGACAAGGTTGATGGTGAAGGCCGAATTTGCAAAACAGCGGCGAGCAGCCTCGGCAAGGGGCATGGGGCGTTCGCCAGCCTCTGGCCTAACATGCGGCAGCGTGTAGAGCCCCACGATAAACGAGATGACGCCGATGGGCAGGTTGATGAGGAAGATGCTCTCCCAGGGAAAGCTTGTCACCAGCATGCCGCCGAGCACGGGGCCACACATCATGCCGAGGGCCACAAAGGTCGCGAGAATACCCATGGCACGACCTCGTTCGCGCGCCGGAAACGATTCGGTGATGATACCCATGTTGTTAGCCATGGCCGCTGCGCAACCGATGCCCTGAACAATGCGTGCCAGGATAAGAACCTCGAGCGAGGCCGAAAGGCCGCACAGCAGCGAACCGACCGAAAAGACGATGACGCCCAGCTGGAACACATTCACCTTGCCGCGCACATCACCCAGACGGCCAAACGGCAACATAGCCACGCATGTCGCAAGCAGATACACCGAACTCACCAGCTGGATGCGGTCGAGGCCCACGCCCAGCTCCTTTTGCATCACGGGCAGCGCCACGGTCACGACGGTCGAATCCAGACACACCATAAACGTCATGATGAGCACGGTAAACAGAATCGCCCATTTGTTCTTGCCATGGGTGTCGCCCTCTAGAGCAATGTGCTCGCGGCGCAGCTGCTCTGCAGTTTTCTCCATATCCATCCTTTCGAGTGGCCCAACGCAAAAAAACGGGGCCCCAATCGCCTGCAAACAGCCGCGATTGGGGTCCCGCCTACGGAATCGGAACGAAAGGTCGCCGAAGCTTTCTGCCAGCATCGGCACCTTGTAAGGAGCTAGCCTAGCACTGCTCGAGCGCCTGCTCAAGGTCAGCAATCAAGTCGGCCGTGTCCTCGAGGCCGCACGACAGGCGTACCATGTCGGCGGAAATGCCACAGGCGATGAGCTCTTCATCGTTCATCTGGCGATGCGTGGCGTTGGCAGGATGCAGGCAGCAAGTGCGGGCGTCGGCCACGTGCGTGGCGATCTGGGCGAGCTTGAGGCTCTTCATAAAGGTCTCGGCCGCCGCGCGACCACCGTTAAAGCCAAAGCTCACAACGCCGCAGGTACCGTTGGGCATGTACTTCTGAGCCAGGTCATAGTACTTGTCGCCCTCCAGGCCCGGATAGCTCACGAAGCGCACCTTGGGATGACTCTGCAGGAACTTGGCAACGGCCAGGCCGTTCTCGCAATGACGCGGCATGCGCACATGCAGGCTCTCGAGCGAGCTGTTCAAGAAAAACGCCGCCTGCGGGTTCTGCATAGGACCAAGATCGCGCATGAGCTGCGCGGTAGCCTTGGTAATGAAGGCGCCCTCGCGACCGAACCTCTCGGCATAGGTCACGCCGTGGTAGCTCTCGTCGGGCGTGGTGAGACCCGGGAACTTGTCCGCATGGGCCATCCAGTCAAACTGGCCATGGTCAACGATCACGCCGCCCAGATAGGCAGCATGTCCATCCATGTACTTGGTAGTGGAGTGCGTAACGATGTCGGCGCCCCATTCAAAGGGACGGCACATCACGGGCGTCGGGAAGGTGTTATCGACCATCAGCGGCACGCCGTGGTCATGCGCAGCCTTGGCAAAGCGCTCAATATCGAGCACGGCAAGGGCGGGATTGGCGATCGTCTCGCCAAAGACGAGCTTGGTATTGGGCTCAAAGGCTGCCTCGAGCTCTTCATCAGTGCAGTCGGGGGCAACGAACGTGCAGGTCAGCCCCATACGGCCCATGGTGTGGGCGAGCAAGTTGTACGTGCCGCCATAGATGGCAGAGCTCGCGACCACGTGATCGCCGGCACCGGCCACGTTAAAGATCGCGAGGAAGTTCGCAGCCATGCCCGAGCTCGTGAGCATCGCGGCAGTGCCGCCCTCCATCTCGCAGATCTTGGCGGCAACCAGATCGCACGTGGGGTTCTGCAGACGGCTGTAGAAATAGCCCGACTCCTCCAGGTCAAACAGCTTGCCCATGTGCTCGGACGTGTCGTACTTCCACGTGGTGGACTGGTAGATGGGCACCTGGCGCGGCTCGGCATCTCCCGGGTGATAGCCGCCCTGAACACATGTAGTACCGATGGTCTGCTCGCTCATATCTAGCTCCCTTGCCTGGGTTACGTTTTATTCGGTTCACGATACCGCTACCCCGCACCCCTCTCAACCCATCCCCAAGGTGGGTTATGAGACAAATTGATCCGGGGCATTTATCTCAAGCCTTGGACATTTGCTCGATAGATAAAAATGAGGCATACATGAAGCTCTCGATGATTACATGCACCGGCACGGGTACCATAGGCGGGTACACCGTGACCAAGGAGACAACGATGAAGCAAATCGATACGGCCCAGCTCGACATCACCGCCTGTCAGGCTCAGGCTGCCGAATACCACGCCCGTGGCTTTAACTGTGCACAGGCCGTCGCCTGTACGCTCGCGCCTGCCGTCGGGCTCGACCCCCAGGTCGCCTTTACCCTCACCGAGGGCTTTGGCGCCGGCATGGGCGGCATGACCGAGACCTGCGGCGCCATCTCGGGCGCCGTGGCCATCATGGGCTTCGTGATGAGCGACGGCATGGAAAACCCCAAGACCAAGGGCCAGACCTACAAGCTGTCGCGCGAGATTGCCAAGCGTTTTGGCGAGAAGAACACGACGACTGTCTGCGGCACGCTCAAGGGCATCGGATCGGACAAGGGTCCGCTCCGCAGCTGCCCCGGCTGCATCGACGATGCCGTCGAGATCGCCTGCGATGTGCTAAAGCAGCTCGCCGAGTAAACGGCGGCAACAGAAAAACGACGGCCGGCGCACTTGGGATTCATCCAAAAGCACGCCGGCCGTCGCCGTTAGAACTCGGCAAATTCAGGAGCGCCGACCTCAATCTCCTCGCGCCCCGCCATAAGCTCGCGCATCTTAGCGCAAAACGGCTCCTGCTCCCCCGCTTTAAACACCAAATGAAGTGTCACGGCATCCGCGTAATCGGTATCCGAAACCTTGGCACCCGAATCCTGCGCCAAACGAAGCACCTGCTCATACTGCGGATAGGCCACATGCACGTCAACAGGCACGACGCTCGTCATCTCGACGATCTGCCCGGCCTCCTGAGCAGCGGCCACCGCCGTCTGCGTCGCCGCGGTATAGGCGCGTACCAAGCCACCAGGCCCCAACAACGTGCCACCAAAATAGCGCGTCACTACGCAGCAAACATTTTTGAGTCCCGCACCGCGCAACACCTCGAGCGTCGGCATACCGCTCGTGCGGCTCGGCTCACCGTCATCGCTCTGGCGCTCGCGTCCATCGACCAAAATCCACGCGGGTACATTATGTCGAGCGTCGTAATGACGCTTGCGAACCATCTCGATGAAGGCATTCGCCTCATCCTCGGACTCAATATGGACCAGCTGGGCAATAAACCGGCTCTTGCGGTCCACAAACTCGCCCGAAGCCTCAATATTCGACTGCAGAGTAAAATAGCTGTCCAACAAAGCCCCTCAACAGAATAAAGCACAGCAATAAACAGCCTCAATAATACGGCAAAGGCCGTACCGATTGTCAGGGTAACAAAAATGCCAAGTGGGCCTATAAGCCGGGTTCTGTCGTGAACGGTCATTTATCTTGTCTGCACGTTACCGTGCAGCTCCACGCACGCTACCCGAACGCGGACCGGGCCGGCCCATAGCGTTCCTATTCGCGCTTGCTCCGGATGGGGTTTGCCAAGCCGCCGTGTTGCCACGACGCTGGTGGTCTCTTACACCACCGTTTCAGCTTTTCCCTTTACGCCTTACGGCGCAGGTGGGAGTCTTCTTTTCTGCGGCGCTTTCCGTCGGATCACTCCGCCCGGCCGTTAGCCGGCATCCCGCCCTCTGGAGCCCGGACTTTCCTCACGCGTACTGCAAGCAGCACATCGCGCGACCGTCTGGCCCAC
>DBFAHJ010000010.1:0-4377 GCA_048227095.1 Collinsella aerofaciens
TGATCGTCATGTCGATATCGTCCGCGAGCTTATCGAGCGTCCGCAGTTTGCGGCACCCAAGGTAACGCTCAACCCCGATGTGCATGACTTCTATGCGTTTACGACCGATGACCTGATCGTCGAGGGCTATGAGCACGGCCCGCAGGTCAAGAACATTCCCATTGCGGTGTAGGTGGTGCTCATGACGTGTAAGCTATCTGCTATCGTCGCCGTGTGTGACGATTGGGGCATTGGGTGCGAGGGCGACATGGTGGTGTCCAATCGCGCCGATATGCGCCATTTTGTGGCCTGCACCAAGGGCTGCCCGGTTATCATGGGACGCAAGACCCTGCTGAGTTTTCCCGGCGGGCGTCCGCTCAAGAACCGCCGCAATATCGTGCTCACCCGCGACGAGAGCTTTGCCCCCGAGGGCGTCGACGTGGTGCATAGTATCGACGAGGCGCTCGCCGCGGTTGCCGATGAGCCCGTTGCCTGGGTGATCGGTGGCGGCGATGTCTATCGGCATTTTTTGCCGTATTGCGTCGAGGCCGAGGTCACGCATAACCACTGCGTCCATGTCGTGGATACGTACTTTCCCGATTTGGAAGCCGATCCTGCGTGGGAGATTGCGCAGCGTAGCGGGGTCGCGACGATTGCCGCCGGTGAGGGTGACGAGGGCGTCGATTATGAGTTCGTGACGTATCGTCGCATCGAGGCGTAAATCGTCTGGCGTGAACGGTATCATCGGGTTGATTGAATGCATGGGGCGGCGCTTAGCGTCGCCTCGTTTGGTATAGATGTGCTGTAAAGAAGGGTGCGGGCTGGCTGCTATGACTGATGCCGTTGAGGTTCTGCGAATTGATTCGCTCGAGGACGAGCGGCTCGATGCCTACGTGCGACTGACCGAGCGTGAGCTTCGCTGCGTGCTGGAGCCGCAGAAGGGCATTTTTATCGCTGAGAGTGCCAAGGTCATCGAGCGTGCGGTTCGCGCCGGATATGAGCCGGTGAGCTTTCTTCTGGGCGAGCGCTGGCTCGACCAGATGATGCCGCTGTTTGACCAGCTTGTCGTGCGCGAGGGAGCGGGTCCGGTTCCCGTGTTCGTGGCCTCCATGGAGCTCATGGAGCAGTTGACGGGCTTTAACGTGACGCGCGGCGCGCTGGCGGCGTTCCGTCGCCCGCGTCAGATTCCGGTTGATGAGTTCTTGGGCGGCGTTGTCGAGGCGGCGAGGGGTCGTCCGGTGCGCGTGTGCGTGCTTGAGGGTATTGTCGATCACACCAATGTTGGCGCGATTTTCCGCTCGGCTGCCGCATTGAACGTTGACGGTATTTTGGTCAGCCCGACGTGCTGCGATCCACTGTATCGTCGCTCGGCCCGCGTGAGCATGGGCACCGTGTTTCAGGTGCCGTGGACGCGCATTGGCAGCGAGGCTCGTGTGTGGCCGCATGATGGTCTGAGCGCGTTGCACGATGCCGGTTTTTCGTGTGCCGCTATGGCGTTGACGGACGACTCTGTTTCGCTTGATGATCCTGTACTGCGGAAGATTGATCGCTTGGCGATTTTTATGGGCACCGAGGGTGCCGGCTTGGGCGCCAAGACCATTGCCGGCTGTGACCACGCGGTGCGCATTCCGATGGCGCACGGGGTCGATTCGCTCAACGTGGCCGCGGCGAGCGCCGTCGCCTTTTGGCAGCTGTGCCCGCACGTGAGCAATGAGTATCACTACCAGCCGGGTTTGTATCACTAGGCAGATATTTTGCACTGGGCTCTGATTCGGGGTGTTTCGGTCGACGCCGGTCGGTGCTAAGCTGGTATTTGCTTTGGTCTTAAATTGCCGTTTTGTTGTTTAATATACGTTGGCGGGGAGGGCGTGTGGCTAAGAAATCTACGGCTATCGATGTAACGCAGGGTGTCATTTGGCAACAGCTGCTGTCGCTGTGCGTTCCCATCTTTTTTAGTTCGTTTTTTCAGCAGGCCTACACGCTTATCGGTACGTATATCGTTGGCCAGTTTGGCGGCAAGCTCGCGCTGGGTGGCATTCAAGCCACGATGGTGCTCACCGAGCTCTGCATTGGCTTTTGCGTTGGCGTCGGCGCCGGCTGCGCGGTCATTACCGGTCAGTATTTTGGCCAGCACGATGATGAGCGACTGAGTCGTTCGGTCCATACAGCCATGACGCTCGCGCTGGTGGGCGGTATCGCTTTCTCGATTCTTGGCATAGTGTTCGTTGAGCCCATGCTGGTGCTTATGAACACGCCGCATGAACTATTGGCCGAGGGCGTGGCCTATGCTCGCTGTTATTTTGCCGCGATGGTTGCGGCACTGCTGCTTAATATGGGAACCGCACTGCTGCGTGCCGTGGGCGACACGCGCGGCCCCGCCGTGATCATTGCCTCTGGCTGCCTGGTTAACGTGGTGCTGGATATCATTTTTGTCGCTGTGTTGCATATGGAGGCGCTGGGCTGCGGCATCGCGGTGGCGCTGACCATTTGCTCCAATGCAACGATGATCGTGTTGCGCATGATGCGCGCTCCGGGTGCATGGCGTCTTTCGCTGTCTAAGCTCGGTATCGATCGCGGTATTTGCAAGAGTATGATCTCGTGTGGTCTGCCACTCGGTTTTCAATCGGCTGCCTATTCGATCTCGAACGTGCTGATCCAGGTATCGGTTAATTCGTTTGGCGCCGATGTCACGACTGCTTGGGGTCTATCTGGGCGCCTGGATGGCATTATCTGGATGGTGACCGAGGCGCTCGGCGTATCGATCACTACGTTCTCGGCGCAGAACTTTGGCGCGCGCAACTACGAGCGCATGCGCAAGGGCTACCATACGTCGCTCGTGCTGTCGTTTATGCTCATTGGTGGCCTGTCTGCCGTGCTGCTGGTGTTCTCGGGCCCGCTGTCGCGTTTGTTTGTCGACGATGCTTTGATTTCGGCGTACACCACGACTATCCTCCATTTCATTGCGCCGTTCTATGCGATTTTCTCGATTATCGAGAACGCCTCGGGTTCCATCCGCGGCGCCGGCGTGAGTTTGCAGCCTATGATGCTCACCATCTTTGGCACCGTTGTCTTGAGGGTGATCTGGGTGTTTGCGATCATGCCCTTCGATCCGTCGCTCGAGCATCTACTGCTGGTCTACCCCGTAACGTGGCTCATTACGGCCACGATGTTCACCATCTACCACCACAGCGGCAACTGGCTCGGCCGCGCCACCGCCTAGCCATTCGGGACGTCCCCAATGGCTAGTATTCGATGCCTTGGCGGGCTAGGAGTCCTTCGTCGAAGTAGTGTTTGATGGGGCGCATTTCGGTGACAAGGTCGGCGAGGTTCGCGAGGGGCAGCAGGCCGCGGCCGGTTAGCACGAGCTCCGTGGTGGCGGGCTTCTGCGCGATCAGCCCCTCCACATCCTTGCGCGTTACAAAGCCGCGGCGCATCGCTTCGCCGAGTTCGTCCAGGATGAGCACATCGACCTGCGAGATCTGCTCGCGTGCTAGCTCCAGAATCTGTGCCGCGCAGGCCTCGGGCGTGTCGCGGTCGGCTTGTACGATGCGCAGACCCAAACGGGGCGCCGCATCATGCTCGGCGCAGTGAAGTTTCTTGGCAAACTGCAGCCTAAGAACGTCGAGTCCGTAGCCCGTCGCGCGCAGCGCGAGCCCCAGCGCAGCCGTCGTCTTGCCCTTGCCGTCGCCTGTATAGATTTGAACCTTGCCGACTTACAGTGATGCCATCTCTGTCCTTTCGTGCCCGGCGTCGGTTTATCGCCGGCCGGGTTGGGTATTCTAGTTAGCATTATCAACCCCAGTAGATGGAGTTCAAGCAGATGGAGATGGATGACAACAAGCGTAGACGGAATATGATCCTCTACGTGCTCATCGCCTTCGTCGTCTACCTCGTGCTCTCGACCGTTCTGTTCCCTAACATCGGTCACACGCAGCAGATTACGAAGACCGATTACTCGACGTTTGTCAAAGCGCTCGATAAGAAGAGTGTCGACAAGGTCGAGTACAACACGGACGATTACTCGATTTATTACACCAAGAAGGGCGAGGACGAGAACATCGCCTATAAGACGACCGGTGTGCCGAACGATGCGGGCTTTACCGATCGCGTGCTTGAGTCTGGCGCTTCGCTGGAGTCGGTCGTTCCCGATAAAAACTCGGGTTTGATGACCTACTACCTGCTCACGCTCATTCTTCCCATGGCGATTTTCTTCCTCATCGGTTGGTGGCTCAACCGCCGCATGAAGAAGGCTATGGGCGATGACGGCCCGTCGATGAACTTTGGCGGCGGCGGTTTTGGCGGCGGCGGACTGGGTAAGTCCGGCGCGCGCGTGATCGCCTCCAAGGACGTGGGCGTGACCTTTAAGGACGTCGCCGGCCAGGAAGAGGCCAAGGAGTC
>DBFAHJ010000011.1:0-6690 GCA_048227095.1 Collinsella aerofaciens
GAAAGCTCCTTGGTCACCGAGGCGAGCGTGAGCGACATGTTGGTGCCGGTATCGCCATCGGGTACGGGGAAGACGTTGAGCTTGTTGATCTCCTCGGCCTTGTCGGAAACGGCAGCCGCAGCGATCGGAAAACAGGTGCGAATGGTCTTTGCAATCATGGGTATTTGAATCTCCGTTTTCGGATGCTAGTTCAGACGGCTCTTGAGCGCGTCGATGTGGATGCCGATCTTAAGGCTGGTGGGATCGATCTGGGCGATCTCCTGCAGGGTAAAGGCAACGGAGCTCGAAAGATTGTGGCAGACGGACTTCATGTTGACGCCGTTCTCGAGCACGACGTGAAGATCGACCGTAAGGCCGTTCTCGTCGGCGGAGACAAGCACGCCCTTGCGGAGGCGCTGACCGGCAAGCAGGCGCACGCTCTCGGCGCCCTGGAGCTGTTCGGCCATACCGACGACGCCATAGCACGTCATCGCGGCATAACCGGCAATATCGGCAATAACGTCGTTCGAGACGCTCAGACTGCCGTTAATGGTCTCAGACACAAGAATCTCCTTATCTGGTGCTCGCGGCACCATCTCGTGGGAGCAATCATCGCAATATTCTACAACGACCGCGCCATGTTGAGGTGGTGGGTCACGGGATTACATCCTCGACACGAAATGTTGATATGGTAACGTTCGCGAACGGCGACCGCGACATGAAAAAACCCGCCGCATAAGCGACGGGTTTTACAACCTGGCTCCCCGGGTAGGACTCGAACCTACAACAGCGCGGTTAACAGCCGCGTGCTCTACCATTGAGCTACCGAGGAATAGGTGCGTGCTCTCAAGCAACGAAATTTATTATACGGACGAATCAGCTCAGGGCAAGAACTTTTTTAAGAAATTTTCCGGCCTAGTCATTGGGGACGTTCTTAAACGACCAGTCATTCAAGAATGTCCCCAACGACTACATGAAAGCGCCCCCAAGCGGATGTGCTTGAGGGCGCTTCTTGCTTGACTAGCTCTCGATATAGTCCTTCAGCTTGCTGGAGCGACTGGGGTGGCGAAGCTTGGCCAGAGTCTTGGACTCGATCTGGCGGATGCGCTCGCGCGTGACGCCAAACTCGCGGCCGACTTCCTCGAGCGTACGGGGATGTCCGTCGACAAGGCCAAAGCGCAGCTCAATAACCTTGCGCTCACGATCGGCAAGCGAATCGAGCACCTGGGTGAGCTGCTCCTGCAGCATGGAGAAGCTGGCGGCATCGGGCGGAACGATGGCCTGGGAGTCCTCGATGAAGTCGCCCAGCTGGGAATCCTCTTCCTCGCCGATGGGGGTCTCGAGCGACACGGGCTCCTGCGAGATCTTCTGGATCTCGCGGACGCGGTCGGCGCTCATGTCCATCTCGGCACCGATCTCCTCGGGGGTCGGGTCGCGGCCCAGGTCCTGAAGAAGCTGGCGCTGCACGCGGACGAGTTTGTTGATGGTCTCGACCATGTGCACGGGAATACGGATGGTACGGGCCTGGTCGGCGATAGCGCGCGTAATAGCCTGACGGATCCACCACGTGGCGTACGTGGAGAACTTAAAGCCCTTCTGGTAGTCGAACTTCTCGACGGCGCGGATCAGACCGAGGTTGCCCTCCTGGATCAGGTCCAGGAACAGCATGCCGCGACCAACATAGCGCTTGGCGATGGAGACGACCAGACGCAGGTTTGCGCTGATGAGCGCCTGCTTGGCTTCGAGGCCCACGTTCTCAATGCGCGTAAGACGACGCATCTCGGCACGCGTGAGTTCGAGCTCACCAGCATCGGCAGCCTCGAGCTTCTCGGTGGCCTCAAGACCGGCCTCGATCTTCATGGCCAGATCGACCTCTTCGGAGGCGGTCAGCAGGTCGACCTTGCCGATCTCCTTGAGGTACATACGGACCGGATCGCCGGTCAGCATCACCGTGGAGGCATCGATACCGCGCACGCGGGAGCGTGAACGGGACGTGCGCACGGTGCGCTTCTTCTTGCTCTTGGAAGAACCCATCTCGGCGTCGGCCTGACGGGCCATCTTGAGCTCGTGATCGTCGAGCGAGCCGGAATCGTGCTCATCGTCGTCATCGAAATCGTCGGTATCAGAATCGGTATCGTCATCGTCGACGTCCATGGGGGCGTCGTCGTTACCGCTCGCGGAGATAATCTGGATGCCGCTGTTGCGCAGCGCGGAATACACCGCGGTGAGCTGCTCGTCAGAAACATCGATATCCTTCAGGGCGACCTGAATCTCGTCCTCGGTTACCGAAGTCCTGTTTGAGCCGTTGCCCATGAGCTTTGCAACGTAGGATTCCAGCCCAGTACCCGTGCTCTCAGTCTTTTTTGGCACAGATTCTCCCTTCATAGTCCACAGGACTCAATACTTTAGCACACACATTGACGTCTATACCCAAAAAGAGGACTGGATATAGGCGAGAATACGCTGGTTGACCACAACATCTAGGCTTGTTCGGTGCCTGCGGCCTCCAGGCCGATCGAACGGAACGGGTCCGCCACGCCGCCGATCGACTTTTGCAGTTCGCGTTGACGTTGCGAATCCTGCGCGGCCTGCACGGTCAGCGCGCGACGGGCCTCATCATCGAGTGAACGGTCCTGGCGCAGCTTGGCCTGTGCGGCACGCATGCGACGCTTGATGGTGTAGAGCTCGAGCGTATCAAGCATAAACACGATGTTCGTCTCGGTGGGGTGCTTGCTCGTCGCGGAGATGCGGCCGGCACCCACAAGCGTTGCCGCATCGGGACACACCGAGCGCGCCGCATCCATGCAGGCTGCAGGATCGGTTCCCGGCGGCGTTGCCAGAACGGCCCATGCAATGGACTCGTGACGCGGGTCAACCCACTCGATGGAGCAGATGCGGTCGGCATACGTGCGGAACAGGTCGGGGTAGCTCGTGAGCATCGTCAACAGCTCGCGCTCCCCTGCCAAGGACTTGCGTTCAAGATCGGTAAGAACCATCGGCGCCGCCGCAGCCGGTGCGCCCGAACCGTCAGCCACAGGCACAGCGCCCATACCATCAGGCACATCGATCGGCGGCAGGTCGTCGACGACCTCCACGGGCGCGGCGCCGTAGGCATCGAGCGGGACGTAGTCGTACGGCTCTTCTTCGACCGGCGCGGACACCGGCGGCGTCGCGCCCGATGCCCAAGCACCGCGACCGGCATCGCGAGAACCCGACGCCCGACCGCCCGCGCTACCGGACCGCTCAGTCTGTGCCCGTTGGCGCTCATAGTTCTGCTCACGACGTCGTTCCGCATCCTCGCGCTTGGCGACATCGCGAAACACACGACCCGAGCTCGCGCGCACCGTCTCCAGATCCAAACCCAGCAGATCGGCAATCTGGATAAAGTACGTGTCGATCATATAGCTGTTGCGCAACGGATAGATAAGCGTCAGCGCATCTTCCAGCGCCTTAGCGCGACCGCCCGGCGTGGTGATGTCACTCGACTCCTGCAGCGAACGGTAGACAAAGTCCATAAGCGGCTCGGCAGCGTCGATGCGCGTCTGCAGTGCCTCGCCACCATGTGCGGTGATGAACTCCATGGGGTCGTTGCCGTCGGGGAGCACCACGCAGCGCAGGTCCATGGAATCCTGCTCGATAAACTGAATCGCGCGACGGGCGGCCTTCTGGCCCGCTGCATCGCCGTCGAACATATACACAATGCGCTTGGCAAAGCGAGTGAGCGTCTTGACGTGGTGCTCCGTGAGGGCGGTGCCCAGCGTGGCGACAACGTTTTTAATCCCCGCCTCCCAGCAGGCGATGCAATCGGTATAGCCCTCTACCACGATGGCGGTATCCTGCGCGACGATAAACTCCTTGGCCCAATTAAAGCCGTAGAGGTTTCGCTTTTTATGAAACACGCTCGTCTCGGCGGTGTTGAGATACTTAGGCTGGCCGTCGCCCATAATGCGACCGCCAAAGGCAATGTTGTGACCCTGCTCGTCAAAGATGGGGAACATCACGCGGTCGTAAAAGCGGTCGGCAAGCTGCCCGCGCCCGCGACTCACGGCAACGTTGGCGTCGATCATCTCCTGCGGGGTAAAACCCGCCTGGGACAGGTGCGACACCAGCGCGTTACGGCCCGGTGCAAAGCCCAGGCAGTAGCGGCGGCAGACGTCGCCGCCCATGCCGCGGCTGGCAAAGTACTCGCGCGGACGGCCGTCCTTACCGCGCATGAGCATGGTGTGGTAGAACTGGGCGGTCTCGGCGCACAGATCGTAGATGCGGGCACGCTTGGTGCCGCGCTCGCGGCGATCTCCGGTGTCATGCAGCTCAATACCCGCGCGATCGGCCAAGTAACGGATTGACTCGGGAAAGCTCAGGTTCTCGCGCTTCATGATATACGTGAAAACGTCGCCACCCTCGCCGCAACCAAAGCAATGCCACACCTGCGTGGCGGGGATAATGTGGAAGGACGGCGTCTTCTCGCCATGGAAGGGGCAGCATCCCCAAAACTCATGGCCGCGAGGCTTGAGCTCGACCGTTTCCTGCACGATGGCAACCAGGTCAGACGCAGCGCGTACCTGGTCTTTTTCCTCATCGCTAATCACGGATGCTCACCCCCTGATCGCCCAAGTTGTGACGAATATCCTCGATATTACCCTCGACGGTCGCAATCAACTCATCCAGCGAATCGAACACACGCGAGGGACGTAGCCAGCGCGTAAACGCCAGCGAAACGGAAGCGCCATAGAGGTCGCCCGTATAACCAATTAAATTAGCCTCAAGATGCGCAGATGCCGCATCGTCGGCATACGTCGGCGGCAGTCCGACGTTCACGGCAGCGGGCCACACGGTGTCATCGACCAGCACCAGGCCCTCGTAGACGCCATCGGCAGGCACCTGAAGGCCGTCGGGAACTTGCAGGTTTGCCGTGGGAAAGCCCATGCCAGAACCCTCGTGACGGCCGCGAATAACACCGCCGCGCACCATATACGGGCGGCCGAGCAACTCAGCAGCCAGCTCCACATGGCCCTGTCCGAGCTCATGACGAATGCGGGTGGCGCAAATGGCCTCACCGCCCTCGCAAAGCAGGTCGTGACCGTACACGTCAACGCCGTGCTCGGAACCCCAGGCGCGCATCTCGGCAACACCAGAAGCACCGCCACGACCCAGCCTAAAGTCACTGCCAACGCGAATCGATCGAATGTCGACCAGACGCGACACCAGCGAGAGAAAATCAACATGGTCAAGCGCCGCAACCTCAGGCGTAAAGGGAACGGCCACCACCGCATCGACCCCAGTTTGAGCCAGGGCATGCAGGCGGTCGGCCGTCGTCATCAATTTTTGGGCGGGCAACGGACTCACCACGACGTCCGGATCAGGATCGAAGGTGACCACGACCGCTTTGCTGCCGCGATCATGTGCATCGCGAATAACCGCTTCGATCAGCTCTTGGTGCCCACGATGCACGCCATCAAACACGCCAATGGCGATCGACGCGGCACCCAAGAACTCGCGCCCATCAAAAGCATCGGCAGAAACGATACGGGCCTCATCCAACTCACCCGCGAAAAAGATACGCGCGAGCTCGTGGGGCGTCAGCATCATCGAACACCGCCGATCGCCTGCGGAAAGACGTGCTCCATCACAAAGCGGCCGCCCTCGATACGAGCAAGCGCCTTCAATCCCCCATCGAGTACGAGCGTGAACGGCGCCTTCGCCGTATCGAAGTCCGCAAGCGCGCGTTCAACGGGAATGCGGCGGCCACAAAGCAGGTCGTCTGCAAGATTACCCGGCAAATCGACACGCGTGGCACCTAAGGCGGCGATGGGATCCAGGGCAAAGCCAGCGGCGGACTCGGGAGAAAGCTCCTCCACCGCATGACAGGCGCCAATGGAAACCACGCCAGAGGCCGTACGGCGCAGCGCGGAAATATGTGCAGCGCTATCGCAGGCACGACCCAGATCGCGAGCGAGCGCGCGAATGTAGGTGCCTTTGCTTACCGAAAACGCCACGGTCCAGACGCACGTATCGCCCTCGCCGCCCACGGCGATCAGGTCGGCGGCATAGACCTCGACGGGGCGCGGAGGCAAGTCGACCGCATTGCCCTCGCGAGCACTCTTATAGGCGCGAACGCCATTGACCGAGATGGCCGAAAAAACTGGCGGCACCTGCATCTGCGGGCCAAGCATAGCGGCCAGCTGCTCACGGGCGTAAGCGAGATCGCGCAGCTCGGGGGCAACGGGCACCGCGCGGACGGCCTCGCCCTCCGCGTCATCGGTATTGGTCTCGACACCAAACGAAATGTCGGCAACATAACTTTTGGTATCGAGGGTTAGCATGCCCAGCAGACGGGTCGCCTGGCCCACGCCCACCACCATGACACCCGAGGCCATGGGGTCGAGCGTACCGGCATGGCCGACGCGTCGCTCATGGAGAGCGCGTCGGCACTGCGATACCACGTCGTGGGACGTGCAGCCCACCGGCTTATCGACGGCGAGCAGCATATTCAATTGAGAAGGCGTACGACGAGCCATGTACCATCCAAAAAGTTAGAGCTCGACGGTCACCGAAGCGGGATCCTCCCCCACCAGCTCGGCCAGCATGGGAAGTGCCACGGCGAGCGTCTCGCGAATCGTTCCGTTGTTGGAAAAGCCGGCGGCGGCATGATGCCCGCCACCGCCAAAGTTGGCAGCGATCTCGGACACATCGAGGTCACCCTTGGAGCGC
>DBFAHJ010000012.1:0-12588 GCA_048227095.1 Collinsella aerofaciens
GAACAACGACATCTGCTATCCGTCGATCCTGGTGACGGGCCAGATCATGGAGGCCATCGAGAGCGGTCGGTACGACCTGTCCAAGACGGCCGTGGTTATCAGCCAGACCGGCGGCGGCTGCCGTGCCACCAACTACATCGCGCTCATCCGCAAGGCCCTGCGCGAGAGCGGCCACCCCGAGATCCCGGTGATCTCGCTTTCGGCCGTGGCGCTCGGCGAGGACAACCCCGGCTTTAAGATTACGCCGGCACTGCTTAAGCAGGCAGTCTACGCGGTACTCTTTGGCGACGTGATGATGCAGATGCTCTATCGCTGCCGCCCGTACGAGGCCACGCCCGGTGCCGCCAACGCACTCTACGAGGAGTACATGGCGCGCGCCCGCAAGCTGGCGCCCAAGTTCAACCGCCACAACTACACCAAGCTGTGCCGCGAGGCCGTCCGCGCGTTCGATACCATGCCGCTCGTGGGTGAGGGTACCAAGCCGCGCGTGGGCGTGGTCGGCGAGATCTTGGTCAAGTTCCACCCTACGGCCAACAACCACGTGGTCGATGTCATCGAGCGCGAGGGCTGCGAGGCCGTAGTGCCGGGCCTGCTCGACTTCTTCCTGTACTCCATGAGCAACGCCGAGCTGCAGAAGGACGAGCTGGGTAGCTCTGCTACAACGCGTGCGGGCATGCAGGCGCTCATCAAGCTCGTGGACTGGATGCGTACGCCGGTGGAGGAGATGCTCGAAAAGTCCCGCCGCTTTGAGGCGCCCGAGCGCATCGGCACCATGGCCGACAAGGCCCGCACGGTGCTTTCGGTGTGCAACAACATGGGCGAGGGCTGGCTGCTCACGGCCGAGATGCTCGACCTGATCGATCACGGTGCGCCTAACATCATCTGTACGCAGCCCTTCGCGTGCCTGCCCAACCACGTGGTGGGCAAGGCCGTGATCAAGGAGCTGCGCCGTCAGCACCCCGAGAGCAATATCGTCGCGGTGGACTACGACCCCGGTGCGTCCGAGGTCAACCAGCTCAACCGCATTAAGCTCATGATCAGCGTGGCCAAGGAAAACATGCGCGCCGGTAAGGGCTTTAAGCTCGAGAAGGTGGCGCCGCTCGCGATGGACGAGGTCACCGGCCAGATGCGTGCCCATGACGGCTGCGTGAGCTGCGGGCCGGCCAGTGAGGAGGCCGTTGCATCGGTCGCCAAGCGCCTGGGACGCGGCATTAAGAAGTAGCTGGCCTGCTATGGGCTAGATATGAGGCAAACGGGTGGTAGCTGCACCGGCTACCACCCGCTTTTTCTGGACATATGTTGCGTAAATGACCTTGCTACAGCCTTCCGTGGGCTTGTCCGATTTTTGGGCCGGTTCGGGCTTTGAGGACAAGTTGCTGCAGGCCCAAGGCGATTTTTCGCTCAATGCGGGCCAGCACAGTGTGACCTATCTGCCAAACGACGATACGGTAACAACCGGTCGCTACCAGGTACTGCTGTACGACAACAACTTTGGCGCGGCCGAGAGCTATCCCAAGTTCGACTGGGGCCAGCTGGGCGCCGCGGTGGTGACCGACTACAGCAAGGGAACGCATTCGTTTGGGCGCATCTTTACGGTGGACGAGAACGCGCGCACCTACGAGCTCGAGGACCAGGTCGCAGTGCCGTTCTCGGGCTACGTAAGCAGTGCACAGCGCGTCGGCGATTCAGATAGTATGCTCGTGGCATCGGGCCAGGCCAAGACCTTTACCGAGTACGATCGCTATGGACTGCCCATCGCCACCTACGAGATGGAAGCCGAGAAGTACATCTACCGCGTGTACAAGTACGAGCTGTAGCGCTGCGCTTGGCTATGCCTGCGCCCCGCGGCTGCGCTCTCGTGCCGGGCCCACCTCGCGTCCCGCATCACTTCACATCGAACTCCACGCGATCGAGTTCGGGTACGTTGAGGTCTATGAGCTTGCGGGCGACGTGGCGGTCGTGCGCCCCGAGCGCCTCGCTTGTCGTCACGTGGGCGACAACCTCGCGCTCGACGATGCCCTCTTCCTCGCCCTCGGCAGCTGAGGTCTCGACGGCGACGGTGTAATCCTTAAAGCCCGGCAGCACCGCGGCAAGTTCGCGCGTAGTTTCGGTGACACCGTAGCCGTCCTGCACGCCGGTCTGCGCCGAGCCAATAGACCCCGCCGTCATAACGATGCAGGGGATGGCAAAGACTACCGTACCCACAATGATGCGGCGGCGCACCTTGCGCGATAGCTCGTCGACCTCGGCATCTTCTTCGGCGGTTACAATGCCGTCGCCGTTGAGGTCGCGCTTGAGCGGCACGCGCAAGATAAGTAATACGGCTTCGGCCGCGAGTGCGATAAAGACCACGTTGATGCCAAACTCGTAAAGCGCCGAGAGAAACAGCGACCCGCTTGCGATGGCGATGCCATAGCCCGCCGCGCACAGAGGCGGCATGAGCGCGGTTGCCACGGCCACGCCGGCGATGAGCGTGGCGGGTTCCTGGTCGCGCGAGTTGCCCAGGCCGCCCGCAAAGCCGCCCGCGAGCGCGACGGCAAGGTCCCACACGGTGGGCGTCGAGTTGTCGACGATGGCGGCCGTGGCGGTGCCAAGGGGCGAGAGCTTAAAGTACAACGTGGACGTGACCAGGCAAAAGGCCATCTGCAGCGCAAGGCTGGCGATGGCTTCGACGGTAATCTCGCGGTCGAGCGTGGCGATGCCGTATGCCATGGCAAGGACCGATCCCATAAGCGGGCAGATGAGCATGGCGCCCACGATGGCGATGTCCGAATCGATATCGAGGCCGATGCTTGCGATGAGCATGGCGATGATGAGGATACACAGGTGAGAGCCAGTCAGACGCGCGCCGTTTACAAAACGCTTGCGGATCACGTGATAGGGCGCGCGTCCCTCGCGAATGTTGAATGCGCGCTTGAGGAAGCGGGTGATGTTTTCCATGGCTTCGCTATGAGCGGGGCGGATGCCGTGACGCCGATGATGACGCTCGCGCAGTCGCTTGATCTGTTGTTTGTCGAGTTCCATGTCCACCTCGTTCCAGCGCGGTCCGCGCAACGCGCCCGTTGTCCTAACTCTACACCGTGGCGGGCGGGGTGTCTGTTGGATGCGGAATCCGATAGGGCGGATGACACGGGAGCAAATGCAAATCACAGGCTCAATTCCATCCCGCGAGAATATGATGCACCAGCTCCTTCAAATGTGACGAAACTGTGAAGCACGAGAGCGTGAATTTCAAAAAATCCGCTGGTGACCAATGTTGCGCAACAGAATTCAAAAATCAGCTCCTACATTTTGAGGCGTATGGATACATCCGTGTCAAAGGGAGAAAGCCATGGCAAACTATATCCCACAGCACTTTGAGCCTCGGGCCAAGGCCGTCAACGTCAAGGGCGTTGCCAACCGCGCCGTCGCAACCGTTTTGACGGCGGGCCTCATCGCTCAGCCGCTCATGTCGCCGCTGGCGGCAATCGCCGCACCGACGGCAGATAACGGTGACGCCACGAAGGGCGACAGCGCTATCGAGAACACCGTTGCCACCGGTAACCAGGCGGTCGTAAAGACGGCTGCCCAGTTGGCCGAGGAGTCGGCAAAGCAGCTCAAGGACGCTCAGGCCGCCTACGATGCCGCCCAGAAGAAAGCCGACGCGGCGGGCCAGTCTCAAAAGCAGGCGCAGCAGCAAAAGAATCAGGCCTCGCAGGCCGTGACCGATAACGCCGCCGAGCAGAACGAGGCCGAGGCAGCCGCGCTTCAGGAGAAGATCGACGAGCTTAAGGCGGCTGTTGACAAGGCCGAGCAGCAGCAGAAGAAGCTGGGCGACCTGAACGATCAGCTCGATCAGGCCAACAAGAGTGTCGAGGATAAGACCCAGGCGCTCAAGGACGCCAAGGCAAAGCAGGATGAGGCCAAGAAGGCCCTCGACGATGCGCAGGCCAAGCTCGAGGCCATGGGTATGGACGAGTACGAGGCCGCCAAGAAGGCCGTCGAGGACGCGCAGGCCAAGCTCAATGCGGCGAATGCCGATGTGAAGACGGCCGAGGGTGAGCTCGATGCCGCTAAGACCGCCGCCGACAATGCTGAGCAGGCAAAGAGTGATGCCGAGTCTGCTCTGACGACTGCCCAGGCCAAGAAGCAGGAGACCGCCAATGCCCTTGCCGCTGCGACCACCGCGTGCGGCAACGCCCAGGATAAGCTGAACGACGCCCAGAAAGCGCTCGATGCCGCCATCTCGGGCACGGGCATCGATCTAAAAGCGCTTGAGGCCGCCAAGGAAGCTGCTGCCGGTGAGCTCAAGGACGTGCAGACCGAGCTTGATGCCGCGAAGGCTGCCGACGCCACCGCACAAACGAACCTCCAGGCCGCACAGACTGATGCCAGCGCCGCGCAGGAAAAGGTCAACGCCGCCAACGCTGCCGTTTCGTCAGCGCAGACTGCATACGACGAAGCCAACGGCAAACTCGGTGATTTGACCAGCAAATACAACACCGCCAAGGCTGCTTACGAGCAAGCTCAGCAGACCGAGGCCGACAAGAAGACAGAGTACGACCGTCTAGCAGAGGTCGCAAAGCAGAAGAAAAGCGCTCTTGAGAATGCTACCAGCGACTACAACAAAGCGAATGATGAATACAACACGGCCAGCGCAAACGTCAAAGCTCTTGAGCAGCAGATTTCTGAGCTAAAAGCAAACATGACGGTGGATACGGATGCTGTCAAGGCTGGCCTGCTTGGCTTTATGAATCACATCGCAAGTAGTACGTCGTTTACTGCTGCTCAGCGTGCCAACGCGAGCGATGCGGCGAAGTTACTTGATGGGTCTGCTAGCAAGGCGGCATGGTATGACGACTATGTCAACTTGGATGCATCTGACGCTGACAATGCTTTTTCGCTCGTGAATCTGCAGAATACCTTGACCTACATGAATGCCGTCAATGGAATTCGTCGCGCAAATGGCTTGAGTGACATGAAGGTCAGCATTGTCTCTATGGCGCAGTCGGCGCTCGATGTTTGCTATTCGTCGAATGTTTGGGACCACGCGGGGAACAGCGGCGAGGGCTTTTATATGTCCTATAACGAAAACCTTGCCGGACGTGCTGGCGCCTACAAGGGGTCAGATAATCCTAAAGATTGGGAAATATCCTTCGATAACGGCGACAAGTACGGCGATGATTGGCCGTTTATCGGTTGGTATACTGCGGAAAAGCGTGACTATGACAGGGGTGACTATAGCAACACCGGCCACTATGAGAACTTTATTGATTCAGGTGCTAATTCCTTTGGGTTCGCCGTCGGCTACGGTAAGGATGGCAACCGCTCAACGCCCGAGGATGACGGTGCACCCAGTCCTGTTTCAATTTATCAGGGAAACTGGGCCGAAGGCGATTTTACGGTTGACGAGTTCAAGAACCTGGTAAACACGTACGTAGACTCCGTTTATCATGCCGGTGGTACCGCCGCGCAGAAGGCGCAGCTGGCGCAGCTGCAAGATCAACTTGCGGCAGCACGGAAGGCGCTCGATGTGAAAAACGATGCGCTTGGCTCTGCGGAGTCATCCCTCGATGCTGCCAAGAGTGCCGCGAATGAAGCGAACGGTAACGTTGCTGCTGCCAAGAGCGACTATGAAGCTGCGCAAGAGGCCACCGCTATCGCGAAGGCGGCATATGGCGCTGCCGATGTCAATTTGAAGAATGTTGACATCGAAACTCCTAGGGCAAATCTCAACGCCGCCAAGGACGAGGCGACCGTCGCGCAGGCCGCACTTGACGACGCTAACTCCAAGCTCACCGAATGCCAGACGAACGCCTCCAAGGCTTCCGCCCGCAAGGCGAAGGCACAGGGCGATTACGATACCGCCAAGACAAAGTCCGATAAGGCCAACGAGGCGTATGACAATGCCACGGCTTCGGTCAAGGACCTTACTGCCAAGCGCGATGCCGCTAATGCGAACCTTGCGAGCAAGCAGGGCGCGCTTGACGGGGCCAAGAAGGCCGACGACGCCGCTCAGGCTGGCGTAGATAAGGCTCAAGCCGCAGGCGCACACGCCGCGACCGCTCTTTCGGATGCCAAGCAGGCAGTTGCCGCCAAGACGCAGGCCGTGTCCGACGCACAGGCGAAGGTCAAGGCCGCCGAGGGCGAGCTGGCCCGCGCAAACAAGGCTTTCGAGCGCTTCGCCGGCGCCCAGAAGGCGGTCGACGACGCCACGGCCGCCTATGATGCCGCCGTTGCCGGTGTCGCCGATGCCCAAAAGCAGCTCGAGGCCGCCAACAAGGCCGTTGTCGATGCGAACTTCGATATCATCAAGGCCAAGGCCGAGCTTGCCGGCGACGAGGCGCTCAAGGCCGATCTTGAGGCCGTCGACCACAAGGCCTCCCTTGCCGCGGGCACGACGGGCAACGATAAGCTGACCAAGCTGAATGCCGCCTACGCTCGATACAAGTCCGCCGTCGATGCCGCTGCGGGCCTCAAGACTGCCCTGAGCGATGCCGATGCCAAGCTGTCCGATGCCAACGACGCTTATGCCGCCGCATTGGCAGAACTCGGCGATGCCAAGGACGCCCTGGCTGCTGCACAGGCCGAGTACGACAAGTATCATCCCAAGGCCGAGCCGCAGGCTAAGCCTCAGGTTACGCAGGCTGCTGCAAAGGCCCCTGCCGCTAAGAAGAAGGCTGCGTCGGGCGCGCTTGCCCAGACCGGCGACAACTCCGCGCTTGCGGGCGAGGTGTTCGTCATCGGCGGCATTACGCTCGTTGCCGCGGGCGTGACGCTGAGCGATCGTCGTCGCAAGCAGATGTAGCGTATTGAGCGCTGGCCTCGCGACATACCGCAATTCGTCGCGAGGCCGACTCGATAACTCAACCGATAAGGCCGGCGCGCTGTCATACGCAGCGCGCCGGCCTTTCTTTGCGGTGGTATCAAAAAGCTCGGTCGGTAGCCGCGAAAGCTGCCGACCGAGCAAATCGTAGACAATATGGTTGCTGTCGAGCAGCTGCTCAGCTTAGCCCAGCAGGCTCAGACCCACGGAGACAAACGCCAGGATAACGCCGACGATAGACTCGCCACCGAGCAGGCCGCTGGCGACAACCAGACCCTGCTCCTGGAAGGCGGCATCCTTGGCGGCCTTCTCCTCGTCCGAAAGACCGGCGGCGGCGTCGCGGTGTGCAGCCCACTTGTCGTAGGCGAGCTTGACGCAGGAGCCCAAGAAGGCCGTGAGCGACATGTAGAACGGCAGGTACACGCCCAGACCGATCATCATGGCCGGAATGCCGAGCCAGTACATGACGATGCCGGCGATAAAACCGCCCGCAAACCACGGCACGCTCGGGATGCCCGAGACCATGGTGGCGACCACGCTTGCCTGCGCGGCCACAAAGCTCTTGTCGGGGCCGAAGGCGTCCGGACCATAGGCGGTGACGAGCGCGACCATGACGGCGGCAGCGACCAGGGCGCCCACGATGCCGCCGATGGCCTGGCCGACCCACTGTGCACGCGGGTTGGTGCCCAGCACGGCGCCGGCCTTGAAGTCGTTCATGACGTCGCCCGCAAGGCCGCACGCTACGGCCACGATGCCGGCGATAAAGAACAGCTTGACCTGAGCGAGCTGCGCGAAGGCGGCAACGATGAGCATGACGATGAGGCCGAAGATCTCCATGGGGTCGATGCCCGTCTGGCCGCAGCTCTGCGCGCTCATGATGGTGGTGACAAAGGTGAACAGCGTGACGATGACGGCCGGGACGGGGCCAAGGTCGAGCACGATGGCGATGATCACGGCGATGGCGGCAGCGCCCAGGCCGATGATACCGGCGTCGAGTTTAAGGGAGCCCGAGATGAGCGACTGCTCGTCGGTGTCGGTGGAGCTGTCGGCGGCGAGGCCGCGGACGATACCGGCGACCTGCGGCAGGATGTCCTTGAGGACGACGGCGACGCCAAAGCCCATCATGAGGCCCATACCCAGGGACTTAACAATGCCCTGTGCGGTCATAACGTCAAACAGACCGGCAGCGGTGCCGCCGACGATGATGCCAAAATTGCCCAGCAGCGCGCCGGCAAACCAGAACGCGACGGGGGCGAAGCCCACAAGGAAGCCGACGGAGAGCAGCATGGGCGAGTTGTAGATGGCAAAGGTCACGCCGGGGATATTGAGCGTGCACAGCATGCTGGGCACCACGCCCAGAGCGTCGCGCAGCACGCTGTAGATGCCGGCGATGGCCATGGAGCCAAAGAGCTGCTTGCCGGTTTTGCCGCCGGCCTCGGTTGCGCGCAGGGTCTGAGCTGCGGCGTTGCCGGTGGGGAACTCAAGCGCGGCGTCCACGATAAAGTGACGGTGGATGAGCGCGGTGGCCAGCAGGCCCAGGATGGTGCCGGCGAGTGCCACGATAAACATGTCGAGCCAGCTGATCTGGTCGGCATATCCCAGCATCCAGGCGCCCGGGATGGTAAACGCCAGGCCGCCGGCGACCATGGCGCCCGCGGACATGATGGTGTGGGTGACGTTGGCCTCGTTGAGGCTGGCATTGCCCATGAGCTTAAGGAAGAACAGCGAAATGACGGCAGCGAAGACGATCGGCCAGGGGAGAGCGCCCATCTTGAGGGCGGTGTAGGCCGAGCTTGCCGTGATAATCACGCAGCCAAGGACGCCGATGACGACGCCGCGCAGCGTGAGTTGCCCGCGCATCGAAGCGCGGTTCGAGGGATTGCTCATATAGAACTCCTTTGCGTATATCCGCTTCCCCCGGGAGCGCCGCTACGGATACGGCGCGGGAAGTCGGGTTACCAAGGGCCGCCGCGTGAGCTCGCGCGCGACCGCGCACCAGTATAACCGCAAGCTAGTCATTTCGGGATGACTGGTTTAGGTAGGCGATATACTGCTGGGCAGACGAAAGGAGCGCCGACGATGCTTAATGGGTGCGCATATATATTGACGGTCGACGTGGGCAACACGTTCATTCGCTTTGGCCTGTTTGCCGAAGATTCGGCCGCGGCGCAGGAATGCCCGCTTGCGACGTGCGAGATCACGACGCCGTCGAGCATCACAGCAGACGAGGCGCGCATGCGTCTCGCTCAAGTCATGGCCGCGCTAGCGGCCGATGCGGGCATGCCCGGCGCGCTCGTTCCCGCGGCCGCAGTGCTGAGCTGCGTGGTGCCGGCGCTCGAGCGCCCGTGGAAGGTGGCGCTTTCCCGTACCTGCACGGGACGCGTGCTCACGGTGGGACCGGGACTTAAGACTGGCATGCCCGTCCACTACGACGACCCGGCCGAGATCGGCCCCGACCGCATCGCCGACGCCGTGGCGGCCCGTGCCGTCTACGGCTCTCCGTGCATCGTGATTGACCTGGGCACCACGACCAATATCGAGGTCATCGACGCGCGCGGTACCTTTGTGGGCGGCGTCATCGCGCCGGGTCTGGCGCTTGGCGCCCGTTCGCTTTCGGCGGCCGCGGCGCGTTTGCCTCAGGTCGAGCCCTCGGCGCCCACGCATGTGATCGGCCGCAACACGCGCGAGGCTATGCGCTCGGGCGTGGTCTTGGGCGAGGTGGCCCGCATCGACGGCATGCTCGACATGGTGCTCGCCGAGATGCGCGCGACCAAGGCCGCGGGGGAGGGCGACGTGCCCATCGTCATTACCGGCGACGACGCCGAGGCGCTCGCGTTGCTGGTCGGCCATAGCCTGACGGTTGACGACGCGCTGACGTTGCGGGGTCTCGCCGAGCTCTACCGCATCAACCAAAAGCCCCGCCGCGTGTAAAGGTGAGGGCGCCGGTGGGACAAACGCCTCCACCTTTCACCTGCTACAATGGGTCAAACTATTGCGATTACGGAGGTGTCTGCCATGTCGGACGATCTTCATCAAACTTCGTCAGGCAAGCGCCTGGACGTCATTAGCTGGGACGAGTTCTTTATGAGCGTGGCCATCGCCGCGCAGCGCCGCAGCAAGGACCCCAACACGCAGGTGGGTGCGTGCATCGCCAACACCAACCACCGCATCCTTTCGGTGGGTTACAACGGCACACCCTCGGCACTCAACGATGACTTTTTCCCGTGGGGAACGAGCGACGACCCGCTGCAGGACAAGCACAACTACGTGGTGCATGCCGAGGCAAACGCCGTGCTCAACTACCGCGGCTCGCTCAAAGACCTCGAGGGTTCCACGGTCTACGTCACGCTGTTCCCGTGCCACGACTGCGCCAAGATCCTGGCGCAGGTGGGCGTGGGCGAGGTCGTCTACCTGGACAATAAGTATGCCGACACCGATGACGGCCGTATCAGCCGCCGCATCCTCGACTCCTGCGGCATCAGCTACCGCCAGGTCATCGTCGATGTTCAGATTGGTACCGGGGGACAAGCTCAGCAGTAGTGCGTGCCAACGCCAGCTGGCGGCAAAACAGCCAAAAGAGCCCCGTCCCAAATTGACTACTCGTGAAAGTCGCGTCTGCGCGCATGGACGGCTCGTGAGCGGGTACATGGCTGTAGTAACATAGCTTCTGTCCGCGGGCGCGCCCGCGTTATTGTGAGAAAGGAGCCCCTGTGGCTGTTAACGAAGAGCTGCTTAAGAAGGTTCTTGAAGAGATTCGCCCCAACCTGCAGGCCGACGGCGGCGACATGGAGTATATAGGCGTTGATGACGAGGGCGTCGTCAAGCTGGAGCTTCAGGGCGCCTGTGCCGGTTGTCCCATGAGCGCCCTGACGCTTTCCATGGGCATCGAGCGTATCCTCAAGGAGCACGTGCCCGGCGTTACGCGTGTCGAGCAGGTCAATGCCTCCGGCGAGACCGATGACCTGTACGACGAGTATGCGCCGTTCTAAGAAGTGAAAGCTGCGGGCGATATGCTCCGCATAGACGTCACGCCCGAATATGCGGCTGCGAGCGCAAGGCCCGCGGCCGCATTTGTATGTAGGGAGCAGGGGGACCGATATGCTCAACGACCTCTACCATATGCTTGATCCCGTCGCCATCTCGGCGGGGCCCATCACCATCTACTGGTACGGCTTGGCCTATGTGGTCGGAGCTCTGCTCACGGCGGTCGTCATGTACCGCACGCAGCGCCGTTGGGGTTTTGACATTACGGTCGACGACCTGACGAGTGTCGTGGTCGGCGTGGTCTTTGGCCTTATCATTGGCGCCCGCCTGTTCTACGTCATCTTTTACGGCGACGGCTACTACTGGGCGCATCCGCTCGAGATCTTTGCTACCAATGAAGGCGGCATGAGCTTCCATGGCGGCCTGGTGGGCGGCATCATCGGCGGCGTGCTCGTGTGCCGCATGTACAAGCTCGACGCCTGGACCATCGCCGACCTTGCCGTTATCGGTGCTCCGCTGGCCTTATGTCTGGGACGCTGCGCCAACTTTGTCAACGGCGAGCTGTGGGGCAAGCCGACCGATCTGCCCTGGGGCGTGATCTTTGGCGGCACCGCGGGCGATATGCCGCGTCATCCTTCCCAGCTCTATGAGGCATTCCTAGAGGGCGTCGTGCTCTTCTGTATTTTGCAGGTGCTCAGCCGCAAAAAGCCGCTGCTGCCCCAGGGTACGTTTATGGGCGTGTTCGTGATGGGGTACGGCATCGTCCGCTTTCTCGTTGAGTTCGTGCGCGTGCCCGATGCCCAGCTGGGTTATCTGCTGGGGGGCGTCATCACCATGGGCCAGCTGCTGAGCCTGCCACTCGTGATTGCCGGTCTGGCGCTCATCATCTTCGCCCGACACCGCAATCGTCCCCAGCGCATCTACCTCGACGCCTAACCAAGACCACCACAAAGGGGACAGGCACCTTTGTGGTGGTCTTGCCGAGTTTGATAGGTTTCTAGAAAGGCTTTCGGACTGTGAAGGATTCCGACCTCTCCACAACGGCTGCGCGCGACGCTGCCCGCATCGTCTGGTTTAAGCGCTACCCCGCCAAGCAGACGCTCATCGCATTTTTGCTCGCGCTGTTGGCGACCACGGCGTTTTCCATCGATCCTGCCCCGGTGTCGAGCAACGCAGTCTTGGCGATTGACCCCAAAGCCTCGGGCATGCTGTACGTGTGCTACGAGGTGCTCCTCTCGTTTGCCGGCCATACCGACGCGGTCATGCTGCTTACGCTTGCCTGCCTGCTCACCTTGCCGTTTCGCTACGTGTTCTTTGGCCGTGGCGACACCTGGCGTCCATCGATCATTCTGCCGTCGCTGTTCTTCGCCATCTGCATGGTGTTCGGCCGCAGCTACGATCTCACCGACTCGGCCGAGATTGTCCTTGGCGACAAAGCCCGCATCATCTGCGCCTGGATTGGCGGCGCGGGCTGGATGCTCTTAGCGATCGTGGCCTTCTATTTGGCTTTTGAGTGCCTGGATTGGCTGAGCTCTCGGCGCATTCCGTTTTCCGAAGCGCACTTTGGCCGCGTATGGCGTGTGACTCACGCCGTGCTCTCGGTCCATCCCTTTGCCGGCCCCTTCCTGGTGCTTATGATCGCCTGGGCGCCCACGCTTATCGCTTCGCTGCCCGGCCTTTTTATGGGAGATACGGGTGCGCAGATTCGCCAGTGGTTCAACTACCCCAACGGCACGAGTGACTACCTGCGTCTGCTCAATCCCAATGTGTTGCTCAACGGACATCATCCCGTGGTGCAC
>DBFAHJ010000013.1:0-2906 GCA_048227095.1 Collinsella aerofaciens
TCATCGCAACCGCAATGGTCGCGCTCGCACAACTCGTGGATGTGGTCGGCGCTCACGCCCGCCTCGGCCACTTCATCAATGATGTCGCCCCCGGTATGGTCGTCGTGCGCGCAGTTCACATGAGCCGGATTGGCAGCGGTCCCCAGCACGGTACGGCGAATCGCCGCATGCGCGCGGGCATTACGACGCAGGCCGCGAATGGCGGCGTCCACGATAAAGCCCGTGATCAGCGCGATCAGTGCCTTCGAAGCCAAAAGCATCGCCATGGTCTGCACGGGCACCTGCTCGGCGAGCAACAGCGGCAGCATCTCATCGGAGGTCGAAAGGAACACCGCCACCAACGTGCCCAAGGTCACGACACGACCGGCATACAGCGTGGCCGCCATTGCCGAAAAGCCGCACTGCGGCACCATGCCCAGCAACGAGCCAACCACGGGGCCCGCGGCACCGGCGCGCTTGATGGCCCCGTTAACGCGGTCGCCCGCAACGTGCTCAAGTGTCTCGAGAGCAAGATACGTCACCAACAAAAACGGCGCCAGCGAGAGCGTGTCCTTGCCGGCGTCGAGCAGAATATCAATCAGCAAATCCATGACGGATGGAACCTTTCATGTCTTTCGGCAGCATTGTAAAAGTCCTAGCGGTCAACTAGGGTATTGTAGTTGTCCTAGGCGCGATGCCAATAGTTGCCCATGGTAAACTATCATCTCGCCATAACTCAATGCCACCGAGCCGCGCGACACGGCCCGTCCAAGGAGCAGTTATATGAACGTTTCACAAGCACTCGAATACGAGCGCCAGCCGTTTATTCCCATGTTTATCTATGGCGATCACGGCGCCATGGAGTCCGAGCGCCAGAAGGGCGAGGAGGCCCTTAAGGTGCTCGAAACCGAGTACTTTACCGCCGAGGGCGACCCCAGCTTCGACTTTGCCACCGTGCGCGACCTGGCTGACCGCAACCGCGACCTGTGCGACCAGATTGGCGAGGCGCGCCTGCGCAACGTGACGCCCGCGACGCTTTCGCGCGGCCTGTCCGATGCCGACACCTGCGCCGCCATCGGCAAGATGCAAAAGCGCACCGCCGCGTCCGTTATGCGCGAAATCCGCGGCGACCGCGACGCGCTCGGCGTGGCCTACGCCCGCAAGCCCATCCAGGGCACCGTGCTCGGTATCGACATCGAGACCACCGGCCGTGCACCCGAGCGCGGCTATATCATCAACGTGGGCTGGGAGATCATGGAGCTCACCAGCGACGCCGTCCCGCATGACGCCGAGGCACACTACTGCGGCCTGCCCGACATCTACCGCGGCGAGGATGTGCCGCTATCGAACATCCATCACATTACCTGGGACGACATCGACGGCAAAAAACCATTCCGCGAGAACAAGGAACTGCAGAAGCAGCTGCTCAAACTTATGAAGAAGTACCCGTACATGGCGCATAACGCCGCGTTCGAAGACAGTTGGTTCAAGATCCACCTGGACGGTTACGCCGAGGCACGCCGCGCCGGCAAGATTATCGTCATCGACTCGCGCCAGATCTGCCGCAGCCTGGATGCCGACGTCCGCTCGCTCCCCCGCGAGTCCGCGCCCGCCGCGCTCGAGAACTGGGCCCGCCGCCGCGGCACCCTCGCCGCCGACGCCAACGAGCAGCACCTGGGCCTCGACGACACCGACCTCATGCTCCGCACGGTTCAGGCCGAGTTCAACCTCAAGAACCTATTCGCCAAGTAGAAACGCCTGCGACAAACCCCGGCGTAGATCACGAGCGGTCTCGCAGCGGGAAACCCCGCAGCGGGGCCGCCCTACGTTCCACAGATAGATTTGCCATCACAAATTCTGAACACTCATTGCGAACGATTTCGGCCAATTCCCGACACGTAATTCGTTGTCGGATGGTGATGCATCACTATCAAATGTGCGGCAATTGAGTATTTATATGCTATAGCTAAGCTGCGAAAACTTTTATTTAGGGCATACCAACTCATAATTGCGTCAAGCTTTTGGACAGCATTTGGTTAGACCTCTAAAACGGCTTTTCCACTCAGCGCCGTCAACACGGCATTAGCTGACACGATATATATCATGAGTATCGTATTGTCACATACCACTGCAAAAGCGGTCTACCAGGCCGCGCATTCGGTGTCTGCGAAAGGCATCGAGTCCTGTAGTCCTGCCGCGATTTACGGATCATGTCCCACCGGAACGCTCCTTGACGCAGCCACAGAATGGCTCACCAAAAATGATGTTTCCCTCGACGCAAATGATTCCCTCGAGGTGATGGTGTTTGATCGCAGGAATGCGCGCTATACAATGAACTGTCAGTGCCACGTTTCTTCAAAACGATTCTCAAACTCACGCTTTATAGAGATCAAAGATGGCATCTTCATTGTTGGCGTTGAGCTTTGCGCACTTCAGGCCGCCACCTATCTTTCTTTTCGCGAACTAGTGGAGTACTACTTTGAACTGTGCGGCGCTTATTCCCTTGGAACCGACTCTTCCACCTCCTATACCGAGCGTTTCGCGCTCACCTCGACCGAGAGGTTAAAGCAGTTCTTTAATTCCATTACCAGATGCGACGGTTTGGCCCTTGCCCGAAAGGCGATCCAATGTGTACGCGACGGATGCCGGTCTCCTATGGAAACAGCCTTTGTCATGATTCTAACGCTGCCCAAAAGCGAAGGAGGGCTTGGTATTAAGGGAATTGAGACCGATTACGAGGTACAGGTCACCGCTGCCGCAAAGAATCTCACGAGACGCAAAAAGTTCTTTATGGATGCGTATCTAAAGAAATCTCGCACAGACATTGAATACAACGGTTTTTATCATGACGCGGAAGAAGACCGCGCCATCGATGAGGAGCGCAAGAATGCACTTGCGTCCATGGGGTACGGAATCATCACCGTCAG
>DBFAHJ010000014.1:0-5122 GCA_048227095.1 Collinsella aerofaciens
GTGGTACTTGCCACCTGCCGGACACCCCAGTGGCCAAAAAACGCCGTTTGTGAGTACTGTCACAAACGGCGTTTCATTTTAGGCGCGAAAAATAATGTACAAATCTATTCTGTCTGTGCATTAACGATTGCGTGGCTGGACAGAAAATGCTGATGCATCCTTCCATAACCGGACACAAAAGGCCAAGACTGGCCTTTTTAATTCAAAATCGCTGTTACTAAAAAAGTAACAGTACTCATATTTGCTATTTTTTGACCACAGGCCCCAATGACTAGGTTTATTCCACGGTGCCGTAGATGGCGCCCCAGCCGTGGGCGGCCAAGGCGGAGTTGAGCTGGTCGCAAAGTGACTGGCGGTCGTAATAGCCGGGCGGTAGCAGGTTCACGATTTCCATGAGGTCGGGCGCGAGGTCCAAGATCTCGGCCTGCACGATGAGATCCAGGCGGTCGATGGCGCGGCGGTCATAAAACAGTCCGTCGACCAGGCGCTGCAGGTCGCCGAATTCCTCGGCCTGGAACGATCCGTACTCCATAGTGCCTCCTTGGGCGCCCCACGCCGGCATGCGCGGCGATGTCGTAATTCATTGCGATGGACTTAATCTATCACGGCTTCATACCGTTGCGGCAGTGGCGGTCTATACTTAGACGAACTGCAACGTCCCGCTTCGCGAAAGGTCGCACCCATGCAGACGATCTACCAGAAGATGGAAACCACCGAACTCGATGCCGCCATCGAGGCGCTCAAAGCCGAGGTCGCCGAGGTCAAGGCCAAGGGCCTGGCGCTCGACATGGCCCGCGGCAAGCCGTCGCCCTCCCAGGTGGGCATCTCTCGCCCCATGCTCGATATCCTCAATGCCGATGCCGATCTGCACGACGGCAACGTCGACTGCTCCAACTACGGTTGCTTTGAGGGCATTCCCTCGGCACGCAAGCTGGCGGGGGAGTTCCTGGGTTGCCCCGCCGAGCAGACGCTCGTACTGGGTTCGTCGAGCCTGCTGATCGAGCACGATATCGCCGGCATGTTCTGGCGCTGCGGCTCGTGCGGTAGCGAGCCTTGGGAGGCTTATGAGGCCGCGCATGACGGCAAGAAGGTCAAGTTCCTGTGCCCTGTTCCCGGCTACGACCGCCACTTTGGCATCACTGCCGACTTGGGTATCGAGAATGTCCCCGTCGCGATGACCGACAACGGCCCCGACATGGACGAGATCGAGCACTTGGTTGCCGCCGACGACTCCATCAAGGGCATCTGGTGCGTGCCCAAGTATTCCAACCCCACGGGCATCACCTTTAGCGAGGACACCGTGCGTCGCCTGGTCGAGATGCCCACGGCCGCGCCCGATTTCCGCATCTTCTGGGACAACGCCTACTGCGTGCACGACCTGTACGACGAGACCGACGAGCTCGCCAACATCTTTGACCTCGCTCGCGCGGCGGGCACCGAGGACCGCGTGGTGGCCTTTGCATCGACGTCCAAGATCACCTTCCCGGGCGCCGGCATCGGCTTTATCGGTGCGAGCCCCGCGGTTATCGCGGAGTTCTCCAAGCGCCTGAAGGCCGGCCTCATCAGCGCCGACAAGCTCAACCAGCTGCGCCACGTGCGCTTCCTTCCCACCATCGAGGCGGTCAAGGAGCACATGAAAAAGCATGCCGAGTTCCTGCGTCCGCGCTTTGAGGCCGTTGAGCGCAAGCTCACCGAGGGCCTGGGCGATACGGGCTGTGCCACCTGGACGCACCCCCGCGGCGGCTACTTTGTAAGCTTCGATGGTCCCGAGGGCTCGGCCCAGAAGGTCGCCGCGCTTTGCGCCGACCTGGGCGTCAAGCTCACGCCGGCCGGTGCCACCTGGCCCTATGGCAAGGATCCGCGCGATACCAACATCCGCATCGCGCCGAGCTATCCCACGGTCGAGGACCTGGAGGCAGCACTCGACGTACTGGTGCTGGCCGTCAAGCTCGTCGCTGCCGAGCTTGCTCGTGCCGAGCGCGCCTAACGCCTAGGGCCCCGCAAGTCCGCGCCCAGTACTATCCGCACTTTCGATACGTAAAGGAGCGTATACATGGATTTGGGTATTTCCACCAACCCCACACCGGAGATCTACACCATTAAGGTGACCGGCGAGATCGATATCTCTAACGCCGATAGCCTGCGCAATGCCATTGACCTGGCGCTCGAGCAGCCCACTGAGGCCGTTGAGCTCGATTTTGCCCAGGTGAGCTACATCGATTCGACGGGCATTGGCGTGCTCGTGGGCGCCGCGCACCACGCGGTCGACCACGGTAAGCGCTTTAGCTGCACTAATGTGCAGCCCCAGGTGATGCGCGTGGTTCAGCTGCTGGGCGTCGACCAGGAGATTTCGATCACGGCGGCATAATCTTTGCCCCCAAAAAGGGCGTGCCGTTTGGCATATGTTTGTGATGCGCTCGGACGTTTTGGCGTCCGGGCGCTATACTTGACCGAATGAATAGACGAGTTCCGGCCGAATGGCGCGGTGCGGGCTCGACTCACATCGAGCCTTGGAGGTATGTGTGTTTGGTATTGGAGAGGGTGAGCTCGCGATCATCGTGGTCTTCGGCTTTTTGCTGTTTGGCCCGGATAAGCTCCCACAGATGGGCCGCACGATCGGCCGTGCCATTCGTCAGTTCCGCGAGACGCAGGAAAAGATGACGGCCGTTGTTCAGTCCGAGATTATCGATCCGGTAAGTGAGGCCGCTTCGGCACCGGTCAAGCCCAAGAAGACTGCCGTCGATGACGATTCCGATGCAGACGAGGATGCCGTCGAGACGGCTGCGCCCGCAAAGAAGGAGACCTTTGCCGAGCGCCGTGCCCGCCTTGCCGCCGAGAAGGCCGCGAGCGAGGCTGCCGCCGAGGGCGAGGGTGCTGCTGAGGAGTCCGAGGCCGAGGGCGCCGAGCCTGCCGCTGCCGCCGAGCCTGTCGTCGAGCCCGAGCCTGCTGCAGAGCCAGAGTCCGAGCCCGAGCCGGCAGAGCCCACGACGGCTGACCTCTACGCCCGTCGTCCCCGCAAGCGCAAGGCCGTCGTCGACCAGCTCGCTCGCGAGCTCGAGGCCGAGGACGAGGCTGCCACCGCCGACGCCTCGAAGGGAGGCGATGAGTAATGCCTATCGGACCTGCGCGCATGCCGCTCTTCGATCACCTGGGAGAGCTCCGTCGCCGCCTGACTATCGTGGTCGTGTCGGTGTTTGCCGCCGCCATCGTGCTGTATTTCGCCACGCCCGTGGTGCTCGACATCCTGGAAGACCCCATCCGCTCCTTTGTGCCGGACGGTAAGTTCTACATCACCACCACGCTCGGCGGCTTTGGCCTGCGCTTCTCGCTGGCCATCAAGATGGCCGTGGTCATGTGCACGCCCATGATCATCTGGCAGATTCTGGCATTTTTCCTGCCGGCACTGCGTCCCAACGAGCGCAAGTGGGTTGTGCCTACGGTGCTCGCCTCGACGGTGCTGTTCTTCCTGGGCGCAATCTTTTGCTACTTCATCATTATCCCGGCAGGCTTTGAGTGGCTCATCGGCGAGACCTCTGCCGTCGCAACCGCGCTGCCCGACCTGGAGAACTACGTCAACATGGAGCTGCTCTTTATGATCGGCTTTGGTGTGGCGTTTGAGCTGCCGCTCATCATCTTCTACCTGTCCGTCTTCCACATCGTGTCCTACGCGGCCTTCCGCGGCGCCTGGCGCTACGTGTACGTGGGCCTGCTTGTGGGCTCGGCTGTGATTACGCCCGACGGCTCGCCCGTTACGCTGGGCCTCATGTATGGTGCCCTGCTCTCGCTCTACGAGATTTCGCTCGCCATTGCCCGCGTGGTCATTACCGCGCGCGAGGGCAAGGAGGGCTTGTTTGTGAGCCGTCTGGACCTGTTCTCGGACGATGAGGACGACGAGGAGTAAATCGGTATGCACGAGGTTGGCATTGTCAACGGCATACTCGATACAGTGATTCGCGCGGCGCGTGGGGCGGGGGCCTCGCGCGCCGTTTTGGTAACGCTGCGTATCGGGGATATGACCGAAGTTGTGCGCGAGGCGCTCGACTTTGCGTGGGAGACATTTCGCGATGAGGACCCGCTCACGCGAGGCTGCGAGCTTGCCGTGGAGGAAGTCCATCCACAAAGCGAGTGTCTGGACTGCGGGGAGGTCTTTGAGCACGATCGCTTCCATTGCCGCTGTCCCCAATGTGGCGGCGCCAACGTGCGTCTGCTGCACGGCCGCGAGCTCGACATCGCAAGTATCGAAATCGAAACCCCCGACGATTAGCCCGCTAGCCATCTGGTGATGGGGTATAAAGGGGCCAAAGTAAGGAGTGCCGAGTATGGCTGAGAAAACGATTGATATCGCGTCGCCGATTCTGTCGCGCAACGAGCGCCTGGCAGATCAGCTGCGACAGCGATTTAAAGAGACAAACACCTATGTGATCAATGTGCTGTCGAGCCCCGGTTCGGGCAAGACCACCACGATCCTGGGCACCAACGAGCGCCTGCGCGACAAGGCTGGCCTGCGCTGTGCCGTCATCGAGGGCGATATTGCCTCGGATGTCGACGCCATCACCATGAAGGAAGCCGGCATGCCCGCCATCCAGATCAACACGGGTGGCCTGTGCCACCTCGAGGGCAACATGATCATGGAGGCCGTTGACGCGTTCGACCAAGCGGTGGGTCTTCAAAATATCGACGTCATCTTTATCGAAAACGTGGGCAACCTGGTCTGCCCGGTCGACTTTGACCTGGGCGAGAACCTGTCCATCATGATTCTCTCGGTGCCCGAGGGCGACGACAAGCCCATCAAGTACCCGGGCATCTTCCAGCACGCCGGCGCGCAGCTGCTCAATAAGGTCGACGTGGCCCCGGCTTTCGATTTTGACATGGATAGGTATACTAGGACACTCGATGACCTCAATCCGCAGGCGCCGCGGTTTGCCGTGAGCGCGCGCAAGGGCGAGGGCATGGATGCCTGGTGCGATTGGCTCATCGGGCAGATCGAGCAAGCAAGGGCGTAAATCGGCCGCCATACGGGCGGGCGTAGCCGCAGAGACACGAGATAGGAGCCTCTTTTGAAGCTCATCATCGCCGAGAAAAACGACGCCGCGCGTCAGATCGCCGAGCGTCTGTCCACGGG
>DBFAHJ010000015.1:0-5368 GCA_048227095.1 Collinsella aerofaciens
AGAAGTTCCAGAGCGAAAGCGTTTTCTTCATGCCGCCGTTATCCTCGACTGCAACTTCTGCGTTCTTGTCCGCCATTGTTCCCCTCCTTTCCTTTTTGACGCCCCTTGACGTCACCCCTTGCGCGGTCTGTTTTGCCGCGCGCTTTTATTTCGTGGCTTTAAGATACGGCCTTGGCACAGCAGCGCCGCTTGTAGCTCGACCGAAGGCAGAACTGCAAAACGAGCGGCGCCATTTTTGGGACGAACGGCGGGAGACGTCATTCGTCTTGGACGCTTTCATCTTGTCTGCTTTTGAATACCTGTTGCCGTGGCGCTTGGCGCGCGGCGCGGCAACGTTCATACCATTTGTCAGGCTTTTGGCGCACATGCCCATGTGTCGTGCATCTTTTTATGTAGGATAGACAAGTTACACATGAGGCAAGGTGATTCGAATGGCATACGGATACAATGACGGCGACCAACGGCCACAAAGCGTGCGCCTTGCCGGCCGCACCACACCAACGCCCAGAAGCACCTCCGACAACGACAACCCGCAGCGCCCCCAAGAGCAGCCCGGGGCTTCTTCGCGGCAACAAAGCCGTACCGTGCAGCAGTCAGACCGCGTGAGTACGAGCACACGCCAACGCCAGACCGACACATCGCAGCCACGTCGCTACGATCGCCGTAAGACCGACTACTACGTCAAGCGCTCCTTTTCGCGACCTCAACGCGATCGCGGCAATTCCGCCCCTCACCCTGCGTCGCACGCCACAAGCCACGCGCTTCCGGCCCGCCGCCTACGCCTTACGCTTTGCTCCATCGCCGCCTGCCTCGTCTTTGTGTTTTTGGGATCCTGTATCTCCCACGGATCAGCCGGTCTTGAGCCCACTGCCGAAGACAAGCTGCTTAAAGCTCCCGTCGCGCCCGGTTACTCCTTTGCGTTCTCGACCCCACGCTCGCAATGGCAGGCCGGCGCCATGCCCCACATCTACCAAATTGACCCCGCATGGTCGGAGCTGCCCTATGCCGGCGGCACTATTCGCGAAAACGCTTGCGGTCCCACTTGCCTCACCATGGTCTATATCTTTAAGACCGGCCACACCGATAAGACGCCGGTCGATATATGCGCACTGGCCGAAGCCGGCAACTACGCCCCCACCGGTGCCACCGAGTGGTCGTTTATGACAGGCGGTGCGTGGCAGCTGGGGCTCAACGGAACACAGCTCTATAACGATCGCGAATCGATTACCCAAGCACTTCGCTCGGGTGCGCCCGTCATCGCCGCAGTGCGCCCCGGTACGTTTACCAACGTAGGCCACTACATCGTGCTCTACGGCATCGACGACGCCAACCAGATTGGCGTCTACGACCCCAACTCGGCCAGCCGCAGCGCCCGCCGCTGGGGCGTCGTAGAGGTCCTCAACGAAGTCGAAGCCATGTGGGCCTACTACTAGTCATTGGGGACAGACTTAAATGAGTGGTCATTGGGGACGCTCTTGTTTGACTAGTCATTTAAGAACGTCCCCAATGACTAGGTGAATAGCAAAAGCCCCGCAGTCGGAGCGGACTGCGGGGCTCATGAAGAGAGGCTAGTTTGTGGGCGCTTTGCCTGGCGCCCACAAGAGAGGCAACAGAGTAGAGACTACTCGTGGATGCGAGTACCGGAGAGGCCGGCCATGGTCTCGGCAGCCTTGTCCAGGGCGCCGATGATGCAGGTGCGGCCCTTGCGGGAACGAGCGAACTTGATGGCAGCGCGGACCTTGGGCTCCATGGAACCCTTGCCGAACTGACCCTCGTCGGCCAGACGCTCGGCCTCGTCGGCGGTGAGGTCCTCGAGCTCCTCCTGGTTGGGCTTGCCAAAGTTGATGGCGACATGCTCAACGGCGGTCAGCAGGAACAGAACGTCGGCGTCGCAGTCTTCGGCCAGCAGCTCGCCGCCCAGGTCCTTGTCGATGACGGCGGGAACGCCCTTGTAGCAGCCCTTGTTCTCGTAGTCGCGGACGACGGGGATGCCGCCGCCGCCGCAGGCGATGACGATGAACTCGTTGTCGAGCAGGTTGAGGATGGAGTCGGCCTCGACGATCTTCTTGGGATCGGGGGAAGCGACGACGCGACGCCAGCCGCGGCCGGAATCCTCGACGAAGACCTTGGAGGGATCCTCGGCCATGAACTCCTTGGCCTGCTCCTCGGTGTAGAAGGGGCCGATCGGCTTGGTCGGGTTCTTGAACGCGGGATCATCCGGGTCGCACTCGATCTGGGTGACGACGGTGGCGGCGTGCCAACGCTTATAGCGCTTGTGCATCTCGCGGCCGATGCCCTGCTGCAGGTGATAACCGATGTAGCCCTGGGACATGGCACCGCACTCGGGCAGCGGCATCTCGGGGGTGCCGATGGCATCGTGGGCGGCGGCGAAGGCGTTCTGGATCATGCCGACCTGCGGGCCGTTGCCGTGGGTGATGATGATCTCGTTGCCCTGCTCGATGAGACCGAGGAGAGCGTGGGCGGTGTTGCTCACGGCCTCGATCTGCTCGACGGGGTTGTTGCCGAGGGCGTTGCCGCCGAGGGCGACAACAATACGATCGGGCTTGCCAAGAGGCTTAGACATTGCTGGAATCCTTTCTGTAAAAGGCCTACAACCCATTAATAACCCGCGTCCGTGCGATACGCGAGTTTATTAAGGTTTATATTCTCTTTATCGCTCATTTTATTCATTTTGAAAATACCTAAGCGGCGAACGGTCGATTTTACCCGCTCAGCGTAAAGAAGCCCAGTTCAGGCATATCTACGCCATTTACGTGCAACTTTATTTAAATAGAGCAGGGATTAGACCAGATTATGCAAACTATATCTTTGCTAAACACAAAACGGACAGCGCAATATCTTACTCGCACTATACGCGATTCTATACATTAATTTGACGAGTATGCACCCCTGCAAAAACATGGGGCTTTTCATCCAACATAAGGGATAGCCGATCGCGCTTCACCCCGCGGCAAGCGACTGCGAGTTCGCAGTATGGAACTTTACCGTCGGCTTCTGCATGAACGCTGCCGACGCCCTTTCGCTCCTGCGCGCCCAAGCAGCCGAGAACGCTAACGGCGCCACTGTCAACCTGGCCACCCTCAACAACGGCGCCGCCAGCCTTTTCGCAAAGTACCGTGCTGGTTCGCTGGCTTTGAGGCCTAAGTGAGCTTTGCTATTTGCCAATTTTTGTATGATTTGGGTCAAATCTATTTGTCAATTTTTGTATGATTAGGGGCAAATCTATTTGCCAATTTTTGTCAATGAGGTGTTTTAATGCTACGCCGCAAGGTCACTGATAGGCTTTTGAGCTGGAAGAATAACTCCCATAAGGCCCTGCTTGTTACCGGTGCGCGTCAGATTGGCAAGAGCTATGCGATTCGCGCGTTTGGAAAGAGCAACTACGCTTCGTATTATGAGGTCAATCTGCTACTTGATGCCGAGGCAAGAGACGTACTTGTTGGCGCTAAGAACTCCATTGACTTCATCAACCGTGTGGCCCTTCTTGCGGATGCACCGCTTGTTGAAGGAGACACGCTTATCTTCGTCGATGAGATTCAGGAGTATCCGCAGATCGTTACACTTATGAAGGCGCTGGTCGAGGACGGACGCTTTAGCTATGTCTTCTCGGGGTCTATGCTTGGGACTGAGTTTAAGGGGATCTCTTCTTTCCCGGTGGGGTATGTCGAGCACATTGTTATGCGGCCAATGGATTTTGAAGAGTTTTGTTGGGCAAACAGCATCAGCGAGAATGTGCTTGCAGACATCCGCAGCTGCCTTGTCGAGAGGCGTCCCGTCGAAAATTTTATTCATGAGGCGATGCTCAAAAACTTTAGAGCTTATATCGTTTGCGGCGGCATGCCGGAGGTCGTTCAGAACTATATCGATTCGGGCTATTCGCTCGTGAGAACGCGTGAGCTTCAAATTCAGCTAGTCGATCAGTACAAAAGCGATATCTCTAAATATGCATCGACTCGAGCGTTTAACGTTCGCTCCATTTTCGAGCAAATTCCCGTTCAGCTTGAGGCGGAGTCCCATCGCTTTATCGTCTCGTCTCTAGGCGAGGGAGCTCGTCTTCAAAAATACGAGCAGGATTTCCTATGGCTGGTGAACGCAGGCGTTGGATTGATGGTCCCCCAGGTGACGGAGGCACGAAGTCCTCTCAAGAGGACGGAGAAAACGACAGCCTTTAAACTATACGAGTCCGATACAGGTATGCTCGCATCGCGGTATCCCGGCAGCACGGCACGCGCCGTCTACCTTGACATGAAAACCCCCAACCTCGGCGGCCTCTATGAGAACGTGGTCGCACAGGAACTCGTTGCCCTCGGAGCAGATACGTGGTACTACCAAACGCGTGAGGTCGGTGAAGTCGACTTTGTAATCGAAGGTGCCCTCGGGCATGTTGTCCCAATCGAAGTCAAATCGGGCAAGAAAGTTCGAGCACATGCAGCCCTCGACCGTTTGATGAGTGTGGGCGAGTACAAAATTCCCGAGGCCGTTGTGCTGAGCCACGAAAACCTTTGCAAAGAGGGCAAGATCCTTTACGTTCCAATCTATATGACATTCTGTCTCGATGAGTTTATGGAAAAGGACGACCCCAACAACGATTTCTCGTTTGCACCCATATCTCTCTAGGTCATCTGAGTCCGCAAGCCAGCCCCCACGCCCAAAGTACTGCGCCTTTCGCGCCAAAGGCGCGAAACAGCAAGGGGATAGAAGGCAGCGACAACCAACTCCCCCACTATGCCCAAAGTGCTGCGATGTTTCGCGCAAAGCGCGAAACAGCACTGGGGCAGCAGAAGGCCACAATCAGCTAGCCCTCCATGCCCAAAGTGGCGCGTGGTTTCGCGGCCACGCCGCGAAACAGCGACCGGGACAAGGCACCCCCACAGCCACGTCCTTCATTCAGCCCCACAATCCGAGGACGTAGTCGTAGCAGGATCTGAGGGCTAACCTTCGCGGACACTCCGCAGGACGAAAGAACCCCCGCCGCACGTAGTGCGCAGCGGGGGTTCTTTCATGTCCGAGGACGTCCGCGAAGGTCAGCCCTCAGATCCTGCGGTGGGAGACCTAGGCCTCGTTGTACACCGTCTTGAGCTTCAGCAGGTGAGCGTAGCGGTCCATGGCGGCCTGCTCGTTCTCCTTGAAGAGCTCCTCGGCACGCTCGGGGAAGGAACGCGTCAGCGAAGCGTAACGGGCCTCGTTCATCAGGAACTCCTGATAACCGCCCGCGGGCTCCTTGGAATCGAGCGAGAACTTCTTGCCGGCAGCAGCCTCGGGGTTGAAGCGGAAGAGGTTCCAGTAACCGCACTCGACAGCCTTCTTCATCTCGGCCTGGCAGTTCTGCATGCCGCCCTTCTTGATG
>DBFAHJ010000016.1:0-4973 GCA_048227095.1 Collinsella aerofaciens
ATAGGGAATGCCCAGTTGCTCGTACTTGACGACACCCATCGTGTGATACGGCAGCATTTCCAGGCCCACCACGTTGTGCCATGGAGCGATGAGGCGACCGAGCTTCTCGCACTCCTCCACCGTGTCGGTAATGCCCGGCACAACCACGTGGCGGATAACGACCTTGATCTTGCGACGGGCAAGCTCATCGCCAAACGCCAGGATACGTGCAGGATCGCAGCCGGTCAGCTTTTTATGCTCAGCCGGATCGGCATGCTTGATGTCGAGCAGCACCATGTCGGTCTCGTTGAGCACGGCATCAAACTTCTCGGGATGGCCGGGATCAAACGCATACCCGCAGCTGTCAAGGCAGGTATGCACGCGGCCATCGGGGTTGTTGTGCATTGCACGGAACAGGTCGGCCAAAAACTCGGGCTGCAGGAGCGGCTCGCCGCCGGACACCGTAATTCCACCGCTGCGATAGAACTCGTGGTTACTCTGGAACTCATCCATCAGGTGTTCGACGGTCACCATGGTGCCGCCGTTGACCGACCAGGTATCGGGATTGTGGCAATACGCGCAGCGCATGGGACAGCCCTGAACAAACACCACAAAGCGGATGCCGGGTCCGTCGACCGTTCCCATCGTCTCGATCGAATGCACGCGGCCAAGGGCAAACGCAGAGTCCTCAGGACGAGCGTCCACACCCTCAAGCGTCATTTCTGCCATTCGCGCTACCTTGCCTCTCCTTGGATGCAACCAATTAAAATGCCAGAGCCATTCTAGCCCATGCGTTTGCGTTTAAACGTCTCAGACTAGAACGGCACGTTTTAATCTATCCCCCATCACCATGGCTGGGGTCTACGTCGAGATGTCAGGCTGAAGAACGCTCGCCTGAGGCCTTTACGCCTTAAGCGTGAGCACCGCACCGAAGGCGGTCGGGCCGCAATGGCTCGAGATGACGCCGCCGACCTGAGTCCAGGTAACGTCCCTAAAGCCCAGGTCATGCGCATAGACTTCCATGTCATCGCGCAGCTCCTGGGAAAGGCCCACCGAATACGCCAGGCCAATGTGCGAGTAGTCAATCTCGCCCTTCGCAACCATGTGGTCAATAAAGGCACGGGCGCATTTGAGCATAGAGCCGCGGAACTTCTTGGTTGCCACGAACTTGCCGCCCGTCACCTCAATGCAGGGCTTAATCTTGAGCAGGTGGGCGCCAAGGAATGCCACGTTGGACAGACGACCGCCTGCCTTAAGGAAGGCTAGGTCGGTAGGAACAAAGCCCAGCAGCACACGGTCCATGACGGAGTTCGTAAATGCAAAAATCTCGTCGACGGTGGCATCGGGGTGAGCCTCGATGTATTTGGCAGTCTCGACGACAACGAGCGACTGGCCCACCGAGACAAAACGCGTGTCCATGGAGTAGACGTAGTCGCGACCCTTGGCGGCGATCTTCGATGATTGATGGGAGCAGGTCGTTGCCTCGGAATACGCGAGATGCAGAATAGTCGCGTCGGGCTGCTCGGCATGGATACGGTCATATACGTGCGCAAAATCTGCCGGCGCACAGCCGCTGGTCTTGGGCATCACACCAAACTCGTTGCAGCGCGAGTAAATCTCAAGCGGATCGATGGAGCCGTCCTCGACGGTCTCGTCACCAATCGTGACATGCATGGGCACGCGCGCGATGCCGTAGCGCTCGCAGAGCTCCGGCGTCACATCCGACCCAGACTCAACCACGATTACATACTTGCCCATTCTTATCACGACCCATCTCGACGTTGGCTTTTCAATACATGACATGCGCGCCGCGCTGTTGCACAACGGCATCTAAGCGCCAAAGAGACGCCGCCCCTTGCGCACAACAAAGGACAGCGTCTCCCTGGAAAACTCCGTGCTTAGCTGAGATTCTACACGGTTTATTAAGGAGTGTTACTTATTCCGCAAACGGTCGCTATACGCGATAAACGGTAGTTGGCCGCGGCAGCTGCGACACATTCCGACCAGCAAGTCCAATCGTGCTCCATGCACGGTTAATGAGCGAGGCGGTAGAAATCCATCGACGCCGCACCCTCGGCGTGCAGCGCCATCGCCGGAACCGCCGACGAATAGGTACGGCTCGTAAGTGCTGCCTCGCCACCGTTGGCAAAAATCTCGACCATCGTAGTGTCCGAAAGCACGCGCAAATCGCGAAGCTCGCTGAGCTCGATCGACCTCTGGTCGCGCCCATAGCCTTCGTCACCCATGTCGAGGGTAAGCATCCCGTCCGTATAGCGCACAAAGACACCCTTGCGGATTTCGAGCTCGATCATCTTGGCTCCCTCACAGGAAACCACGACATCAAACAGGCGTCCCGGCTCCTCGACGGTCTCTCCGCCTACAGCACGAACGCAGCCGCCGCGCATCCTCTCAATCTCGTGCGCCGGCTGCTGGCAGAGCTTGCCGCCGCGCATGCTCAGCTCTCGCGGCACCGTCAACGCGCACTGCCACCCGCGCGCCACCGTCGGGCTTTCTGCCGTCGCATCGGGACATCCCGACCATCCGATCATCAAACGCCGACCCGCAGCATCCTCAAAGGACTGCGGTGCGTAGAAATCAAAGCCGGCATCGACCATCGGGGGCATGCTCTGCCCGGCGATCTTAAAACTCGGTGCCTCCCAATCGGCCTCGATGGGAAACCACACGCACTGGTGCGGATTGCGGTAACGCCAGCCATCGGCGGGCACGCCCTGCGGACAGCAAACGAGAATAAGCTCGCCATCAAGCTCAAATAGATCGGGGCACTCCCACATAAAGCCAAACTTCTCGCCCAGCTCAATGCGCGTCGCATAGCTCCAGTCCTCAAGATTGCGCGAGGTATAGACAAGCACGCAGCCACGATTGTCTTTCGTACGAGCGCCGAGAACCATGTAGTAGATACCGTCGTGTTCAAGGATCTTGGGGTCGCGCACGTGCGTACCGATATCCTCGGGGTAATCGACCGGCCCAACAGCTATGCGCTTCTCGCCCAATTCGTCGGGATTCTCGGCAACCATATGAATCTGGTTTTGCTCACGGCCCGTCAACACGTAGTCGTAATCATCGCGGTCAAAATGCTTAACGTTGCCGGTATAGAAGTAGTGAATCTTGCCATCACGTACAAAGGCAGAACCAGAATACGCTCCACTCGAATCCAAATCGGAATCGGGGAACAGCACGGGGCCGTGATTCTCGTACGTCACAAAATCCTTTGTCGTCAGATGGTTCCAAAGCACTGGACCGCCATGCGCAGCATCGAACGGATCGTATTGATGATAGATGTGATACGTATCACCAATCTGCACCAAACCGTTGGGGTCGTTGAGCCAGCCAAGCTCAGGCTCCACATGGAACAGAAGTCTATCGGGGTCGGACGCGATGCGAGCCGCCGTCTCATCCTGTCCAGCTCGCCACTGCTCATAGTCCGCACGCATCACCTTGTTTTTTTGATTAAACATCGCCGTTGACTTTCTCGTCTATGGGGAAGGACGCTCGACTCACACGAGTCGAACGCCCTTCCCCAAATGGACTTTATCCTCAGATTACGCTGAACGGCTCAACTAGAAGCTGACATCGAAGCCAGCGCCAGCGCCCTCTTCATCGGTGGTCGGCACGCCCTTTGCCTTGTTGTAGGCAAAGATCAAGACGATCGGCACGATAAAGGCGATGAGATTGCCAGCCACATACCACACGAGCGTCTCGGGCGTGACGATGAGCAGGCCAAGCACGCCGGTCAGACCCTGACCGATGGCGCGCACCTCAAAGAGCTTCACGAAGGCACCGCCGCAGCCTGCACCGATGCATGCGCAGATGAACGGAATGATCGAGTAGCGCATGTTTGCAGCGAAGATAGCGGGCTCGGAGATACCGACCAGCGTCGGGATAAAGGACGACATGCAGATGTTGCGCTCTTTGGAATGCTTCTTGTGAATGAGATACATGCCGATGGCGCCGCCGCCCTGGGCGATGATGGAAACCGACCAGATGGCCTGGATGTAGTTGAAGCCGGTCGTGGCAACGAGGTTGGCCTCGATACCCTGGATGAACTGATGCGTACCGGTAACGACGAGCGGCTGCAGGAATGCGGCAAAGACAAAGGCACCGAAGACGCCCATCCTGTTGTACAGGATATCGATTACGCCGGCGAGGACGTCGCCGATCAGGTTGCCGAGCGGGCCGAACACGGTGAACAGGGCGACGTTAGCAAGAATCAGGGTAACAGTCGGGACAAAGACGAACGAAACGACCTCGGGGATGTACTTCTGGGCAATCTTTTCGACCTTGGCCATAAACCAGGCAGTCAGGATTGCAGGGAACACGCCGCCCTGGAAAGCAACCATGGGAATGGAGAGCGGACCAAAGTTCCAGTACTCAGCACCCGTCGGGTCCATAACGAACGTGTTACGGTTCATGAGACTCGGGTGAACCATGACGATACCGACGAGGATGCCCAGGATCGGGTTACCGCCAAAACGCTTGACCGCGCTGTACATAACCAGGACAGGCAGGTAGTCGAACGTGGTGGCGATAATGGCAAAGAAGCTTGCGAGGTTCTTGAGGAACTCGCTGTGATCGGCGAGGCTGCCCTCCATGCCAAAGAGGCCGTTGGCAACGATCAGCGACTTAAGGCCGATGATGATAGCAGCGCCGACAAAAGCGGGAATGATGGGGATAAAGATGTCCGAGAATACCTTGAGGACCGAGAAGAACTTGCCCTTCTTGTCCGCCTCGGCGCCCTTGACCTCGGAAGCGCTGATCTCCTTAACGCCCGTCAGAGCCATAAACTCATCGAAGACCTTGTTGACGGTACCGGTACCGAAGACGATCATGAGCTGGCCGCTGTTGTACAGCACGCCCTTGACGCCATCGATGTTCTCGAGCTCGGCCTTGTTGTACTTGCTCGTATCCTTGAGCACCAGACGCAGACGCGTAACGCAATGCGTGGCGCCCTCGATGTTCTCCAGACCGCCGACGTT
>DBFAHJ010000017.1:0-3878 GCA_048227095.1 Collinsella aerofaciens
CGAAAGCCCCCTGATTGGCATCTCCAAGCTCAGTCGCTGGTTTAGTCTCGGACGCTTTGCGCGCAGCGACACGCTCGCGGCGTCCTAACCGGTTCGGTCTTAGCCTGCGCCATACCGATTACGTGCGCAGGAGCATTCCCCTAACATGACGTCGCGCCGGTGTCGGGGAAATCACCGGGTTGACGCGCCGCTATAAACTAAGCAGCGAGAGCCATAGGCTCAAAAGAAGAGTTGTTGTCAATTCAATTTGACGGTACCCCTGTTTAACGAGGCGAGGAGACCTCGGCTTGCTTCCTCTCTCAGAGCTATCGTGTCGAAACCAGTCGCCCCCGAATGTCGGGAAAGTCTGGATGGCATTGGGCACGAGCACCCAACACCCGTCGACTTTTCAAGGAACATGCGGGGCGAGCCCCGCTTGTGGAGTGTTATCTTACCACGTTCTGAAAGCGGACAGCTGTTCTATGCACGAGCTGTGAAGACCCCAATGTGCGCCGCACTTCGCACTTTTGCTACCGATCGCGTCACGTATATTTTCGCCAAGCAAAATTGACCCGTCGAAAGGACCGCCATGGATACCAAGCAGCAACTCGTCAATGCCCTCGCAGGCCTGGGCTCAACCATTACCGAAGCTATGGATGTCATCGAAGGCTTTGTCCCCTGCGGACATCCCGCCCTCACGGTATCGAACGCACTCGTCGCGCTGGACGCCGACGATGATGCAGCTCTCGCCCAGCAGCTTGAGACCGTCGAGGGCTTTATCGACCACGTGAGTGAGAACCGCGGCGTGGCCGCCTACCACGGCATCGAGGTAGAGCTCGCAGGTCCCAAGGCCGATCTGCTCGCAGCAATCCGCGAGGTAGGTACCCTTATGCAGACTGCAGGCGTCAAGAACACCCAGGTCAACGAGTGGGTCTACCGCAGTCTGGCAGCACTCGACAGCTCAGACGAAAAGGCAGCCGAGCAGCTCGCAGAAAGTCCCACCATTAAGGCCGAGCTTTTGTAAATAGCAGACGCGAGTCCCTTGGCGCATCGTCGTCCAAGAGGCCCGCAAACAGTTCGCGTCAACCGATAGCCGCGCCGCCGCGTTCGGCCAAAGCAAGAATCGACATCATTTGGCGCGGGGTCTTCGCTGCAAGATCGGCATGTTCGAGCAGCTTGTGATCGTTGGTCACTAAGTAATCGACCTGTGCGCGCTTGCACGCGGCGAGCACCAAGTTGTCCTCGTAATCGCGATGGAGCGTCAGATATTTGTCGGCTAGCCACAGATCGGATGCGTCTGCACCCACGGCCGTAGCGTTTTCGGTCATGTTCCGAACAAACGCCAACGCCGCATCGCCAATTGCACGGGCAGATGCCTCGTCGAGCGCTCCCCCGCTGGCAAGAACGCTACGCTTCAGCTCGTGTTGGACAACGTACAGCACGTCCTTGGCGATATGCACCGGAAAGAACAGCAATGCCCCCGTCTCCGCCGCCTGCCCAATAAACGCACGCGCGGCAAGCGACTCGGCATGGTCGACGCAAAACGAATCAACCCATACGTTGGCGTCCACCATTATTTTGAGGGGAGCCCCGCTCACAGGATCATCCCCTTTTGGCGATAGCGCTCGTCCATGGCTTCGGAATAGATTGTGTCCCAACCGCGATCGTCGGATACGGGCGACGTAGCGATGCCCAAATCTGCATAAAGCCGGTCTGCCGCTGCCCACGACGCGGCGAACGGAGTATCGGGCGCGACGGTCTGCTGCCGGTCGTCGACGGCCGCAAGCACTTCCTCGCACTGCCCGCCACCCTGCGCGACCTTGGCCACGACCTTTTTGATGAGCTCGGGCAGCGAGACGCCCGAAAGCCGCAGCGCTTCCTCGGCGCGCTCTTTAACCGAGCGATCTACGCGAACATTCACCTGTGCCATGCTGCCAACGGTAGCCATCTCAACCTCACCTTCAGCATTTACTAGCATTGCTAGCACGAGCATATATCCGAGCTAACATATCGTCAAACAAAAGAAGGCCTGCACCCTGACGGCTGCGGTGCCGCCCGAATGCAGGCCATATACTCAATCGAAAACGCTAACGCAGGTACGCCTTTGCGTTGCCCAGGCTGTAGGCGATCGTTGAGCCGTTGTGCAGCAGTGACGACGTCTGCGGAGTGATCATGCCGGTAATACCCAATGCCAACAGCGCCGAGTTGGTGAGCATCACCTTGGAATACGAACTCGACAGACGGTCGATAAGCCCCTGACTCATGCGGCGCAGGCGCACGATTGCGGCCAGATCTGTATCGGTCAGGATGATATCGGCGACCTCCTTGGCGATGTCGCTTCCGCTGCCCATTGCCAACCCCACGTCGGCCAGACCCAGCGCCGGCGAATCGTTGACGCCGTCGCCCACCATGGCAACGTGGCGCCCCTCGCCCTTAATGCGCTCCACATACGCGTACTTGTCCTCGGGCAGCAGCTCGGCCTTAAACTCGTCGACACCTGCCTCGCGAGCAATGCGCTCGGCCGTGCGCTCCGAGTCGCCCGTGAGCATGACCACGTGCTTAACGCCCAACGCGTGCAAGTCGGCGATGGCCTCGCGGACCCCGGGCTTAAGCGGGTCCTCGATACCGAGCACGCCCACAACGGTGCCGTCGACCGCCAGATACAGCGGCGACAGGCCCTGCATCTGGGACTCGATGCGCTCCTTTATGTCGGACTCGAGCTGCGCGCCCTCATCCTCAAACACAAAGTGTGCCGAGCCGATAATCGCGCGACGTCCTTCGATGGACGAAGCGATGCCGTGTGCCACGATGTACTCGACGGCAGCATGGCGCTCGCGGTGCTCGAGCCCGCGCTCGCGGGCGGCGTTGACCACGGCACGCGCCACCGGATGCGGGAAATGCTCCTCCAAGCAAGCGGAAAGGCGCAGGACCTCATCCTCGCTCCAGCCATCGGTGGTGAGCACGCAGGCAAGACGCGGCTGTGCCTCGGTGAGCGTGCCGGTCTTATCAAACACAATGGTGTCGGCCTTGGCAAACGACTCAAAGTACTTCGCACCCTTGACCATGACGCCCATCTTGGCAGCATCGCTCATGGCAGTCATGACGGCGACGGAACCCGTGAGTTTGAGTGCGCACGAGTAGTCGACCATCAGCGCCGCTGAGGTCTTGATGAGGCTGCGCGTGGTGAGCGCAACCAGGCCCGCGAGCAGGAAGTTCCATGGGACGATCTTGTTGGCGAGGTCCTCCATGTGCGACTGACCCTCGGACTTGAGCGAGTCGGCCGTCTGCACGAGCGAGACGATCGAGCGGAGCTTGGTCTGAGCCGTGTTGGCGCGCACACGCACCAAGATGCTGCCATCTTCCACAACGGTGCCGGCGAACACGTCGTCGCCCACGCTGCGCTCGACGGCCAGCGGTTCGCCGGTCAGGGTCGCCTGGTTGACCATAGCGCTCCCCTGCTCGACCACGCCGTCGATACAGATAGACATGCCGGTGCGCACGGCGACCAAATCGCCGGGTTCAAGCTCGGTGGCGGCAACGCTTACCTCGGTGTCGCCGACGACCTTTTGCGCCTTGTCGGGCACATCGAGCAGCGAGTTGATGAGTTCGTTTTCGCTCATGGCGCGGGTGTAGTCCTCGAGCAGCTCACCCACGTTGAGCAGGAACATCGTCTGGCCCGCGGTGTCGACATCACGTTTGACGAACGAAATGCCGATGGCCGAAGCGTCAAGCACAGGAACGGTTAGGCGCGGCTGCGCCAGCTCATGAAGGGCAGCGCGCAAAAATGCCATGTAACCGGCCACGACAAACACCGCACGCAGAGGCGTCGGCAAGAACCAGCGGCGCGCGTAGTGGGCGCCGATAAGTGTGGCAAGATCCATGACGAGCTTGTGCTTGCG